>JBKQKT010000173.1:0-27846 GCA_052147365.1 Candidatus Korobacteraceae bacterium
GGAGAGAATCATCTGCACGAGCCGCTGTTGCGCCCTGCCGCTTCGCTTCGATCCGCGAGAGTCGCCGCTGCCGTATCAGCCCGATCCAAAGCGCCGTGCTCGCATCGTCATCGCGCTGTGCAGCTAATCCAAAACTCGTCACCAACTCGTCACCAAAATCAGGCTGTTTTACGGTGTTTTCGCGGAGGCGTGAAAGCGGAAAAGCAAGGCAAGCAAATGGTTTTAGGTTTACGACATCAAAATTCACACGGTGGAAGTCACAGGTTCGAATCCTGTAGCGCCCACCACTCGTCTCATAGTTTCATTTTGGGAACTCCTTTACAAATCTTTACGAAAAATCCTGTAACGCTTTTGTGTATTCTGGCGTTTGTTCATGTGGGCTTGTTTGTGGCTGTTAGCATTGTCGAAAAAGCAATGTGGCCACGGTAGGGACGGCATGATTCATCCTCGAGCCACGAGATAGCATCGGAAAGCAGGCTTATGAAGTTCATCGCAGCGCTCGCCTCTGTTTGCCTTTTCGTCAGCTCATGGGCAGTTGCCCAACAGCAACAGCAGCCTACGCCCAGCGCTCAGCACCAGCGCATGGGTTATTTCGCCGGCAACTGGAAGGCCGAGGGCATGATGAAGCTCAGCCCCAATGGCAATCCCGCGCCCTTCAGCCTTACCGAAAGCGGCGAGTGGGTCACTGACGGATTCTTCCTAGAGACCCGGACGAAGATGAAATCTCCCCTGGGATCCATTAACAGCGTGCGAGTAATGGGCTACAACTCCGAGAATGGACTCTACACCTACAATGTGTACAACAGCCTGGGGGAACACCAGATGGCAACCGGCAAACTCGACGGCAACACCTGGACATGGATGGCCGAGCAGAAGCTGAACGGGGTGGTCACGAAAGCACGGTATACCATCACCGCGGTCACGCCGGATTCCTACACCTTCAAACAGGAAGTGGCCACGGCGAGCGGAGGCTGGGCGACGGTGATGGAAGGCAAGGCCAGCCGCGTGCAATAGCGTTCAGGTTTTCTGATGGGCAACATGACCGCCGAGGCTGGCATCTCATCCGTTTGGCTATGATTCGTAAGCTCAAATCCGGAGAATATCGGCTGTATTCGCGCAAGAAGGACGCCAAGACCGGCAAGCGTCGCAACCTGGGAACGTTCGCGACGCGCGAGAAAGCCGAAGCGCATGAACGCGCGGTGCAGTACTTCAAGCACGCCTAGGCAACTGCCTTGCTGCAAGACAAGTTCACCTGGTGGTGCACTATGCCGAGCGTCAGGAAACAAAAGAAGGCACGCAGGACTGTTGAAAACTCACTGAACAATCAAATCCGGATCGAAACAACAAGTTCTTCAGCAGCCTGTGAATGTCGTGCCCCGATACAAAGCGCCTCACCACACCCGGCACTGCGGATTATGAACCATAGGCTGTCCTTGCTTACAGCCGAAGGCCTCCTGGAATTCCGGCATGTTGGATAGGGGCCGGTTCACGCGAAAGTGCGGCAGCGAATGCGGATTGCTGAGCACCTGGTTGCGCGCCGCCTCCGGACGCAGGTCTTCGCACCAGCTAAACGCATACGCCAGGAAGAAACGCTGCCGCGCGGTGAGTCCATCGGCCTCCGGCGTATCCAGCGACTTGCCCTGCGATTTGTACTGCTTCTCCAGAGCCAGCATGGCGAGGTGGATGCCGCCATTGTCAGCCGTGTCTTCGCCGGCAGTCAGGTTGCCGTTCTGCTTGACGCCGTACTCGGGAATCTCCTGCGAGTATTGGTCGGTGATGCACTTGTCTTTCTCGTCGTAGCGTTTGGAATCGTCGGGAGTCCACCAGTCGCGCAGATTTCCCTGAGCGTCGAACTTGCGTCCCTGGTCGTCGAAACCGTGAATCGTCTCATGGCCAATGACCATTCCAATGGCGCCGAAGTTCGAGGCGTCGTCCTGGGTCCCGCCGAACAGCGGCATCTGCATGATCCCCGCCGGGAAGTTGATGGTGTTCATCTGCGGATCTTCGTAGGCGTTGATGGTCGGCGGAGTCATTCCCCACTCATTGCGGTCCACCGGCTTTCCAATCTTGTTGATCTGCCGATGAGCCTCGAACGCGTTGGCGGCATTCATGTTGGCCAGGTAGTTGTTGGGCACAATCTTGACCGAGCTGTAATCGCGCCAGCTATTGGGATAGCCAATCTTCTGCAAGGTGGCAGATTGCTTGATCAGTGCCTGCTTCTTGGTTTGATCACTCATCCAGTCCAGCGTCCCAATCTCTTCCACCAGCGCGGCGCGAATCTGGTTGACGAGCTCGTTGGCGCGCTGCTTGCTCTCCGGAGGAAAGGCAATGCTGACATACGCCTGCCCCAGCGCTTCGCCCAGAAAGTGGTCGGTTGAGGAAACGCAACGCCGCCATAGCGGCAGCATCTGCGGCGTGCCGGAAAGCGTGGTGCCGAAGAAGGCGAAGTTCTCCTGCTCGAAGTCATGAGACACGTAGGAAGCGCCGCGGTGCAGCGCCCACCAGCGCAGGTAGGCTTGCAAGTCCTGCGAAGAACGCGTCTTGATCTGCTGCTCCACGGCGTCAAGAATCTTCGGCGTGCTCACGATGTAGAACGGCACGCTGGGAGCTCCCATGAGCTGCAGATACTCGTCCCAGCCAAAATCCGGCACTGCGGCCTTTAGATCCTGCAGGCTGCGTTTGTTGTAGATGGCCTTGGGATCGCGCCGCGTCACGTTGTCCATGGATGCTTTGGCCAGGGCAGTTTCGATCTCCATAACGGTCTTGGCTTGTGCCGCAGCTTTGTCGGGCGGATCGCCGGCCAGCTCAAACATCTTCTGGATGTGCTGCACATATTTGGCGCGGATCTCCATGAAGCGGTCGTTGTTGTCGAGGTAGAAGTCGAGCGACGGCAGGCCCATGCCGCCCTGGTCAACGCCTGCGACCATCTTTGAGGCATCCCCCAAGTCCTGCGCCGGGCCGAAGCCGAACAGCGGCGCACGGGTGAAGTTATCGTCGTCGTTCCACATCGCCCACGCCGCGGGGAAATTCAGGTGTAGGTAGGCCAGCACTCGCGGCAGGTCCTTGCTCGATTTCAGCGAAGCAATGGTATTCAGAGCGGGCTGTAGCCAGGCTTTTCCATTCGCGTTGCGGACGGCTTCGTCCGTGCAGCTTTCCCACCAGTCGCCAATCTGACGCTCGCTCCCCGTGGCCTGCTTGTCGGCGGCAGCCGTGTCGAGCGCGTTACGCAGGATCGTCTGGTTGTACAGAAACAACGGAAGCGCAGTGCTGGTGACGGGCAGGTCAGGCTTGATCGGGTGCGCGGCGAGCCAATTCGAGCAGGTGTACTGATAGAAATCGACGCAGGCGTTCTTGGTCTTATCGACGATGGACGGGTCGAACTTTTCCAGCTTGGGTAGCTCGGTAACTCCGGGCTTAGTGGCGGACGACGTCGCGCCTTGGTCCGGATTGGTGACGATCTTTACCTGAGCGGAAACCGTGAACGAGAAACACAAGAGACAAAGCAGGGCCACGAACCAGCGACGCATGATCACCTCGGAGAGAGTAGGCAAAATCAGCAGCTTGCGATTGTAACGCTCTTGGGAGGGGAAAGGAATGAGTCGGCTAAAGACTGCCCCGCATTAGCAGCAATCCAGCACAAATAGCGTGGACACGCAGTCGGGAAAGTCAGGGTTTTCACCAGCTCTTATGATTAGTTAATGTATGGGGTGTTATCGCCAGCAAAACAGGTTTACGCTTCTGCTATGACAGAAAATGCCGAGAACGTCGTCCGGCAGTACCTCGGGGACATCTTGGGAAAACGTGTGTCGTCAGCTTGGCTGGCGTTGAATTCGTTCATCGTTGATGTCGAATGGGAACTCGGAGAGAAGAAAGAATTGTATTTTTGGTTCGAGCCTACGTGGCACATTGGCTGTGCAACCGGGGTGGTCCTCGGTTCCCGTCAAGCGCAGGTGGAAGATAAGGATGCGCACGCTCAGCTTGGCGAGATTGCGGCTCAGCTAAACGGACGCAAGATAGAAGGCGCAGAGTTGGACCCAATCACCCACGACATTCAACTTCGCTTCAGTGGCGGCTACTGGCTGAGAACATTCGTCTCTGACCCTGCGGATGAGGAAAGCTGGTATGTTCGCGACAATGGCAAGAAATTGGTCGCGGGAGCGAATACTAGGAATTACTTCGTAAGGGCCGTTGAGTAGTTCGTGCCGCCCGACAAGAGATAGCTGGAGTGAAATCGCCATTTCACCCGTGATGGGGGCGGCTCCCTGGGATTTATGAGTGTAAAGGCCTGTTTTCATCAACCATCGTATATAACTATGGGATTCGCATCCCCGTAGCTCGGCGAATCGGCTGAGCCGCCGGATGGCTGCACGACGCACATTGGAGAACAGGATAATGAAGATCGAGATCATTCACTGCCCGACGTGAGGGAACAACAAAGCCAAGGTCACGAGTCTCGTGGCCCTCATCAAGAATCGCCTCGGTATTGATGCCGTCCTTACGCCCGGCAAGCACGGTCAGTTCGAGGTCCTCGCTGACGGCAAGAAGGTAGCCGAGCGCGGTGGAAACTGGCTCACACGAAGCTTTGGCGCCGGTTATCCCGATCTCGATAGCGTGGTCGATCATCTCGAGAAGCGTCGTACGATGGGCGTTGCGCGGTAGGCAGCGGCCTCGAGTTGTCCAACGTCGGTCAGGCACTCATTTCAAAATCACTGGTACGCGGGGTGCAGTGACAGGATTATTGGTAGGCATAGCGGTGTGGGCCCTCGCAGCTTCCGGCGGCACTCTACATCAGGTGGGCGGAACCGAAGCAAACACTTCAGCAGCAACTGGGGAACTGGCGATTGCCGCTCCTGACGAGCTGAATTCTGCGTTAGCCGAACTGGCCCGACAGTTCGAGCAGAAGACCAGCAACCGCATTCGCTTCACCTTCGCAGACTCGTCAAGCCTGCTTATGCAGATTCAGAACGGTGCGGCTTTTGATGCAGTGTTCCTGCCGGACATGAACGACCTCCGCCGCCTTGCAAACTCCGGCATCGTGACGAGGAGTTCGGTTACGGAATACGCCCGTGATCAGATGGTCCTGAGTATTGCACCTGGCGTACGCATCGAACCTCGGCCGGGCAATCCGCTGCTGCTTCTTACGGATAAGAGCATCGCTAGAATTGCAATTGCCAGTCCGCGGCACACGGCCTTCGGCAAAATTACAGTGCAGGCTTTGACAGCCGTCCATATCTACGACGCAACGGTAAAAAGAAAACTGCTGATTGGGGAAGACATAGTGGAAGTCGCGCAGTTCATGGAGAAAGGCGATGCCGATGTGGCAGTGCTTCCGGGCAGCGCGCTTAGCGCCTATCAGCTGAGAGGCATGCGAGTAATTCCCATCGCTTCGAATCTGTACAACCCCATCCGGAAGGGAGCGGGGGTGCTCAGAGGGGCAAAGCACCCTCGACAAGCGTTTGAATTTCTAAAATTTGCGGTTTCACCCGACGGCAAGGCGATTTTTCGCCTGGCTGGTTTCGATGAACCTTAGCGCACTGCCGCTGGAAGCGCTAAACGAAAATCCGCGATTAGATATTGTTGGGATGGGCTCGACGAGACCCTAAATTCCTATGTTGCGGGCCGCGGCGGCATATACGAGTTACGCTTTAGTGGAGACCGCGGCAGCATTTTGCAGCAACTAATGTAACATCGCGATTACGCCAGCTTCCGCCCCGTGGCGCCACGCACCGCAACTTGTTAGAATCCTCCCTTGCCTGCCACACGAAAAACCGCCAAATCCGCCTGCAGCGCCGCCAAGCCGCTATCCCTTGTCCTGGTACTCTTGCTTGCTCTCCCTGCGCCTGCCACTACCGTCGTTGCTCTCATTGATCGCTTCCACCATCGGGCCGTCGTCGCTGCCGATAGTCTCTTGGTCTATAGGATTGCTGATAAGAGTGAACAGACCTGCAAGATTGTGGCCAAGCCAGACTGCACGTTTGCCATGGAGGGCCTCTTCTACAAGGAGTACCCAGTCTTCCACTTGCAGGAGCTCGCCGAGCAGGCTTGCGGCTTGCCCGGAGATTTGCGGCACAAGGCAGACGCCTTCCTCGACATCGCCAGAGACCCGCTTATGGCTGTGGCGCTATACCTCCCGCAAAACGAGCCTGAGTTCTTTGCCGAGCTGACCAACAGCAATGGTGGAGAGCTCATCATGGTTGTCTTTGCCGGGCCCGACGCGGGTAACGCCTCGATTTTTGCCCGCGGCTACAAGCTGGACGCCAACGGAGCCATCACGCCTGTGTCGCTGGATGTCAGCGAGAGCAACAACGGCGCGGGATTCTTCGGCGGGGCCAATCAGGAGATTGCGGCCTACCTCAAGAAGCATCCGCATTGGGACAGCGAGGACAAGGTCAAGGCCGCGCGCAAGTTTGTCGAGCTGGAGATTAAGGCCCACCCGCAGTGGGTCGGGCCACCGGTCTCGGTGCTGAGCATCAACCACCTCGACCAGCAGAAGTGGGTCAGTCCCGGCGTGTGCACGGTGCCGGCCACGGCTCAAAAAAGTAAGAAAAAGAAGAACTGATTCTGGATTTTCGGTTCATTATTCACTTGCCGGAAGTTCTTATGGAAAATGACCTGTATCTATCCTCCAGACGGCTTCCTGCCGGGCACCGAAGTCCGGTTGCCAGATCTTCCGTGAGCCGGCTAAGGTCGCGATTCGTTAGCGAAACCACGGTACGAAGGTCAGCGAGCTTGTTAGTCCGGTCTTCGAGATTACCGATCGAGAGTTTGTAGGGATTTTTGTTGCTGGTGAAAAGCTCAGTCTGTTTCCTCACATCGGACTCTCCTCCCCAGGTTTCGAGCAGAGCATCCCGCCGACTCTTCTTCTCTTCCTGGCCATTCGCCGCTCCTTCGCGGTGCTCCGGTTTCTGCGCAAGATAACCCTGGATGGTGTCGTCGTACCAGCTGTGGAAGCCTGCCTCCTTTCCGCAATCGGGACCAAAGACAAGCTGATAGAGCATACGAGGCGAGCACCCTCTGGCCGGCACCGAACTCTGGGGATCGCAAACCACATCGGCGTCCGGCATGGGGCATTGCTTCGTGTCCTTCAGAGGCCCTAGCTTGGGGCACTGCTTCTTCTTGTCTTTCTTTTCAGGGTCCTCCGATAAGTCGGGAAAGCATCCCCTCGAGCCGCCGGCCTGAAAGTAACCCAGAAAACCGAAAAAGGCCCCGACTCCTCCGCCCACTGCTCCAAAGTAATCTCCTACCGTCGCGGCGGCGTCGCCCACCAGGGTGAGAGCTGAGCCAATCGCGCCGGCTGCGGTCCCGATTGCTCCTCCGAGGGTGCTGTTACTGACCTTGGCATCGCGCTGGCTGGTCAGCCGATCGTGGACCGCGCGGATCTCAGCGGTTTCGCTGTCAATCTCGGAGGCGAAGCCATCCACCTGGAGGGATGCAGTTAAGATCATCTCGCTGATCTCCTGGCGCAATAGCAACGCCTCAGTGGTTTGTGCCCCACCACATCGATCGCCCTCCGTCATGCCGCCAAGCTGCTGAATAAGGTTAATTACGCATGTCGGACCGAAACAAACCTCTCCGGCTAACTCGTAGGCCGTTTTACGCAAACAAACGTTCCCGACTTGAATAGGTGACTCTTTAGGGCATTTATCCCTTTGCGCCGCCCCACCCTGACCGCTACTTGAAACCGGCCCGAACAACAGGCAGGCAAAAAGCGCCCAGAGCCCCAATTGACGGTGTAGTGGAAAGCCTTGCATAGTCGCCCCCTTTTCACGGCTGAAGTGGCCAGACTTACAGATGGGGGCAGAGTATAACTCAACTCTGCTTGACGGCGTGGTTCTCCTCAAGATCAGGCTTGTTCGAGGAGGGCAGCCTGCAGAGCGCCTTTAAGGTGCGGATACCGGAATTGATATCCGGCAGCCATCAGCTTGGCCGGCTCAACCCGCGTCGAACCCAGCAGGGCGGTCTCGCCCATTTCCCCCATCAATGTGCGCACGACGAAAGCCGGCAGGGGGAAGATCGTCGGCCGGTGCAGCGCCTCGCCCAGCGCGCGAACGAATTCTTCATTGCGAGCCGGTTCCGGGCTGACAATATTGACCGGTCCGCGCAAGCTGTCATTTTGCAGCGCGAACAGAATGACGCCCACCACGTCGTCCAGTGAAACCCAGCTCCAGTACTGCTGTCCGTTGCCAATGCGACCGCCGAGCCCCAGGCGGAAGGGCAAGAGCATCGCCGGCAGCGCCCCTCCATCTCGAGCCAGCACTACGCCGAAGCGCAGATTCATCGCACGTACGCCCGCTTCGCGCGCGGCATTCGTAGCCGATTCCCACTGCTGGCTAACCTCGGGCAGGAACCCCTGGCCGGGAGGGCTCTCCTCGGTCAGTAGCTCGTCACCGCGCTCGCCGTAGTAGCCAATCGCCGAAGCGGATAGGAACGCGCTTGGCGCTCCGCTGCGGCGAAACGACTCCGCCGCCGCCGCCGCCAGTGTCTGCGTCCCCCGCACCCGGCTGTCGCGCAATTCCCGTTTGAACTTCGCTGTCCAGTATCCCGCGATGTTCTTGCCCGCAAGATGGACGACCGCGTCGTAGCCGTCAAGTTTGGCGGGATCCAGCGGTTCCGCTGGATCCCATTGCACCTCATGTTCGTAGGCGGGCCGGCGGACCAGGGCAACGGGCTGGTCACCATGCTCGCGAAGGGCGCGAGTCACGGCCGATCCAATCAATCCTGAAGCCCCGCTGATTAATACGCGCATAGGTCTCGCTGCAAAGACTAGCACTAACACAATCTGGTGACTTGCGGAAACTTCCACGCCAGAAGAGGCCTGGCGACTCATCGTATAATCTGTTATGGCGACTTTGCGCCAACAGATCGCGACCAACGTCCTCGCCGTCACACGCTTCCGCGATCTTCTGCGCAAGGTCCGCGCCTACCGGCCCGAAGAGGACCTGGTCCTCATCCGTAAGGCCTACGATTTTTCCGAGCAGCATCACAAAGGCCAGATTCGGCAGTCGGGCGAGCCCTACGTGGCCCATCCGCTCGAGGTCGCGATTCTGCTCGCCGAGATGCGGCTTGACTCCACCGCCATCGCCGCCGGCCTGCTCCACGACGCCGTGGAGGATACCAGCGTAACCGAGGATGAGATCAAGGCTGAGTTTGGAGAGCAGGTCGCCCACATCGTGGAGGGCGTCACCAAGATCAGCAAGATTGAATTCGCCTCCTCCGAGGAAGCCCAAGCCGAGAACGTGCGCAAGATGGTGCTGGCCATGATGGATGACATCCGCGTGGTGCTCATCAAGCTGGCCGACCGTCTGCATAACATGCGCACCCTGAAGTACCTGTCCACAGATCGGCAGGAGAAAATCGCGCGCGAAACCCTGGACATCTACGCCCCCATCGCCCATCGCCTCGGCATGGGCAAGATCCGCGGCGAACTGGAGGACCTGGCCTTCCAGTACGTTGATCCCATCTCCTACAACCAGCTCAAGAGCGCCATCGAATCCCGCCGCAAGGAAGGCGAAGCCTTCCTTGCCGATGTTCAGAAGGTCATCGAGCAGAAGCTTCATCAGAACAAGATCCAGGCCCGGGTGGAAGCCCGCATCAAGCGCATTTACAGCATCCACCAGAAGATCCAGCGGCAGCGTATAACCGTGGACCAGATCTATGACATGCTGGCGATGCGCATCATCACCCAAAGCGAATCCGACTGCTACGCGGTGCTGGGCATTCTCCACGGCCAATGGCGGCCGGTGCCGGGGCGCATCAAGGATTTCATTGCCATTCCCCGCAACAACTTCTATAAGTCGCTGCACACCACCGTCATCTCGGAGGAAGGCCACGCCTTCGAAGTGCAGATCCGCACTGAGGAAATGCACAAGATGGCCGAGGAAGGAATCGCCGCCCACTGGAAGTACAAGGACGGCCCGGTTTCGGCGCGCGATGAGCAGCGGTTGGCGTGGCTGCGCGACGTGGTCGATCGCCACCGGGACGAGAAAAACTCCGATGACTTCCTGGCCAATCTGAAGATCGATCTCTACCCGGAAGAGGTTTACACCTTCACCCCGAAGGGCAAGATCGTGGTGCTGCCGCGCGATGCCACGCCGATTGACTTCGCTTACACCGTGCACACGGAAGTCGGACATACCTGTGTTGGCGCCAAGGTCAACGGGCGTATCGTGCCCCTGCGCTCCAAGCTGCGCTCCGGCGACATCGTAGAAATCCTGACTCAGCCCGGGCACAACCCCAGCCGCGATTGGCTGCAACTGGCGAAGTCATCGCGCGCGCGTCAGAAGATCAAGCACTGGCTCAATATTCATCAGCGCGAGCGCGCCATCGAAATCGGCCGCAACCTGATTGAGAAGGAAGCCCGCAAATACCGCATTGCGCTGAAGAACATCAGCGAGGCGGAACTGACGCGCGTGGCCTCCGAGAACGGCTTGGCTAAACCCGACGATCTGCTCGCCGCTCTCGGCTATGGCAAGTTTTCCGCCCGCAGCATTCTGGCCCGCGTGCTGCCGGCAGAAGCAGCGCACCTGAGCGGACGGGCGCAAAGTGACGGAGAAGGCGAGGGTGACACAACCACCGGCCTGACCAGCGTGGTTCGCCGAGTCTTCGGTGGGGATAACTCAGCCATCAAAGTCACGGGACACGACGACCTTATGGTGTATCGCGCCCACTGTTGCAACCCCATTCGCGGCGAGGAGATCGTCGGCTACGTGACCCGTGGCAAAGGTGTCGCCGTTCACTCCAAGTCGTGCACCAACGTGCTCAATCTGATGTTCGAGCCCGAGCGGCGCATCGCTGTGGAGTGGGGACGTGACGCCGCTGCGCCCACCCGGACGTCAGGCTATCCCGTCAAGCTGAGCGTGCTGTGCGATAACCGTCCCGGCATGTTGAAGGAGATCGCCACTGTTATCAGCGATGCCAAAACCAACATCCGCAACGCCGAGGCCAATACGGCCGAGGACCACGCCACCATTGACATCGTTGCCGACATCGCCGACCTCAAGCACCTGGAACGCATACTCAGCGGCGTGCGTAAGATCCCGGGCGTGCGCGACGTGCAGCGAGTGCAGAAGTTGTAGCAGATCCGGTTCGGTCCGAAACCTGACATGACTATGGCCTCCCGTCAAATGCAGACAATGTATTGACGAGAGGCCGGTGAACAAGCATTCTCCTCATCTACGGCATCCGGATATATCCGTGCACAGCGTTCGCGGAATCCTCATAGAGTCCAACGATAATGCCGCCCGGATTTATCCCCGATGCGCCAGAGAGAGTGGCTCCCGGTGACTATCCTGGCGCGGTTGCAACCACTCTACGGCTGGCCTGGCGGATGTCCGAGTGCTTGGAGAATTCGGCACTGCTTGATAAGGATCGGGCGGTGCGAAGTTAGTGCGGCGAAATGGCGGCGTCAACGGGAATGTATTCAGCGTTCAGTATTCTCTCGCTGAGTAACGCTTATGATTTCTGTTCTACGAAAGGCGTAGCAGGCTACGCTATTCGGGGGATGAACGCAAAGACCTCGTCCTTTAAAATGGCCCCGTGCAGCTGGTTTAGATGGGGGTTCCGTCGCAAGCAAGAGCCGAGTCAGTTGTTGCAGGTACGAGTGCGAGGCGAACCTGATGTTTGATGCGGTCCTAGAAATCTACCAAGCCGAAGATTAGGAATCACCATATGAGCGAAGTCAGCACTATCGACCGAGATATTAGCGGAGTTTCTGCTGGCGGCGGCGGCGCGGCTGTAGCCCTCGCAAAGAAGCCCGGCTCCCCCGTAAGCGATCGGCTCTGGATTATCGTGCTGATCTCAGGTTTTCTCGGCCTGATGGTTGACGGCATGAGTCTGATGTTTCTCTCTTACAGCGTTCCCAGCCTTATGAAGGATCTGCACCTCTCTAAAGTCCAAGTCGGGTCGCTGGCGACTTACACGTTGCTGGGAATGGCGGTGGGCGGATTCTTCGGGGGATGGGCCGCTGATCGCTTTGGGCGCGTGCGCACAGTAGTCTGGACAATTTTGCTGTTCTCTATCGGAACCTGCTTACAGGGCCTGACCCACACCTACTGGACGTTCGCGATCGTGCGCTTTGTCTCTGCGCTTGGCCTCGGCGCCGAATACGTGGTGTGCAACACCCTGATGGCTGAATACGTGCCTACCGAGCGCCGCACAACCGTGCTCGGCACCCTCCAGGCAGGTTGGTCCGTTGGATATGTGGTGGCGACCTTGCTGGCCGGAGCGATCATCCCACATTGGGGCTGGCGCTGGTTGTTTGCCACTGCTGCGGTGCCGGTGCTGCTGGCGTTGTGGATCCGCCGCGTCGTCCCCGAGCCCCCGGCTTGGGTTAAAGCCGTTGCCGAACGTAAGGCGGCCGTCGCTGCGGGTCTCATTGCCGTCAAACGCCCGGGCCAATGGAAAGCTATCCTTGGCGACCCCAAAGTGCGCAAGGTCTTCCTGCTTTGGACCGTCACCTCCTGCTTCCTGCAATTCGGCTACTACGGCGTTAACAACTGGCTACCCACGTACGTCGTCAATGAATTGAAGTTCAACTTCACCAAGATGACAGGTTACCTGGTCGGCACCTATGTAGCGATGATTCTGGGCAAGATCATCGCCGGCTACCTGGGCGATGTGTTCGGTCGCCGCTGGATGTACGTTTTCGGCGGCCTCAGCACGGCGGTCTTTCTGCCCATCATCGTTCGCCTGAATACGCCCGGCAACATTATCGTCTTGCTCACTGTGTTTGGGTTCCTCTATGGCGTGCCGTGGGGTGTTAATGCCACTTATATGACGGAGAGCTTCCAGACACATTTACGCGGGACGGCCGTCGGCGGGGCGTACAACATTGGCCGTGTCGGGGCAGCGATTGCTCCCATGGTCATCGGCATGATCGCCTCAAAGTATTCGATTGGAATTGGCCTGAGTGTGATGGGCGGCGCGTATTTCTTGACCGGCATCATCCCGGCCCTGTTCATCAAGGAAAAGATGTTCGATCCACAGGCCGCAGTGTAGGGACCTTTTTCGCGCGACTAAATGTTAAGAGGCGCAATCGCATGGTTGCGCCACTTTTCGTGGTACCTCGCGCACATGTCTGATGGCTTGAGGATGAGAGTCCCCTTTATACCTGATGGAGAGGCGCTGTCCCCCTATGCGGATTTCCGTCCCCGCCACTGATGTAGCGCGGGTGGTGATTTAAATAGCCCCAGCCCTCTTGGCGCTCTGGATATCCTCAGCCGAAAATCCCATGCCACTTAGCACAGATTCGGTGTGCTCGCCGATCAGCGGTGGCGGGCACCGGTACAGCGGCGGGGTGCCGCGCAGCCGGCAAGGATTAGCAATGCTGCGCGCCATGCCGATCGTGGGATGTTCGATTTCCACGATGGTGCTGCGCGCGAGTGTTTGCGGATCTGTCAGCGCTTCGTCGACGGTGTGAATCGGTCCAGCGGGAATCTTTACCGCCGCGAGTTTGCTGAGCCATACGTTCGCTGGACAGCTCGCGAGGATGTCCTGCAACAGCAGGTTCAGTTCCTTACGGTGCTGGACCCGCAGTTTGTTGCTAGTGAAACGCGGGTCCTTTCCGAGCGTCTCCTCCGCATCCAAAATTGGTAACAGGCGCGACCAGTGTGCCTCACTGCCAGCCGCCAGGATAAACAGTTTGCCATCGCCGCCTTTAAACACGTCGTAGGGAACGATGCTTGCATGCCCATTGCCCCACCGCGTCGGCATCTCGTGGGCATTCAGGTAGTTGCTGCCAATGTTAGCCAGCCAGGTAAGCTGGGTATCGAACAGTGCCATATCGATGAATTGACCGCGTCCCGTTCTTTCGCGAGCAAACAGCGCCGTCAGGACGGCGATTGTCGAATAAATTCCGGTGCTAATATCGACGATCGCGACCGGGTAGCGAACGGGATTGGTGCCTTCCTCGCCTGTAAAACTCCACACGCCCCCCTCGGCTTGTGCCACGATGTCATACCCAGGTAACCCCGCCTTTGGGCCGTTGAAGCCGTAACCCGAGATGTTGAGATAAATGAGGCGCGGGTGTTTGGAGCACTGTGCTTCCGGATCGATGTGCCGCTTCTGCAATGACGACAGGTTCGGATTGTTCACCAGCAGCACGTCGGTCGCGGCAATCATCCGATTCAAAATTTCGAGGCCCTGCGGGTTGTCGTAGTTCAGCGTCATTGATCGCTTATTGCGGTTCGTCATAAGGAAGTAGCACGATTCCGTGCCCACGAACGGAGGTCCCCAGGCGCGAGTCTGGTCACCCACGCCAGGCCGTTCCACCTTGATGACGTCGGCGCCAAAGTCGCCCAACATCATCGCGCAGTACGGGCCAGCGAGAGCTTCGGTGAGTTCCAGGACGCGAATTCCCTCGCATGCGAGCGACATAGAGTTAGCAGGAAGCTGTTCATTAACCATCTGTATGATTTGCCTTTTGTCGGGCTGTTCCCCGGGAAGAACACGCGCGAATACCAACGCCAGCCTTCGCACTACATGGGCATGCCTGCGGCAGTGCGCGAATTCAGTGTCCGCTTACGTTCCTTAGGACTCTCTCTATCAGTCAGCACTCTATTTCCCAAGGCGAAGCCCGCGAAACTGTCAGAGCTTTCCTAACTAGTATGAACCGCTTGACGCGATGGCCGGGCGCCTTCCGCAGCTTCGACGGCTGAAATGAACTCTACAATTGCATCACGCGCTGCCTCGGATTGGTCGACCAAGAACAGATGACCCGCGTCGCACAACGTAACCAGCTTTGCGCCCGGAATGCGTGCCACGAGCAACCTACCATTCTCTGGCGGCACCAGCCGGTCGGAGTCCCCGTGGATCACCAGCGTTGGCAAAGCAATCTGAGGCAGGCGGCTATAACTTTCCCATGCGACCACACCCTGCAACTGGGCCTGGTAAGCGTCCGAGCGCGTGTGCCAGCTCCGGCGCAGGGCCAGGTCGTGATCGATCCGCGACCGCGGACTCTGCGCACAGTACATAATTGGCACCGACGCTTGTTCCGCCTCCCCGGCGCTCATGTTGCCGCGCTCTGCAAGGAACTGCCGGACCGCCGCTTCGGGTCGAACCGCATGGCGCCCACCAAACGAAGCGCAACCGATGATCAATGACCGCAGACGTGCGGGATATTGGAGCGCAAACTCCTGCGCGACGATGCCACCCATCGAGATTCCAAATACGTGCGCCGCTTCAATGCCGGCTGCATCGAGAACCGCTGCCGCGTCGGAAGCCATCAGCGCCACCGAATAGGGACCTGGCGGGACATCGCTCTGTCCAGTTCCGCGATTGTCGAGCACAATCGTCCGGTAGCGTGCCGACAGGCTTGGCCGCATGTGCAGCCACATCTCCGCGGGACATCCCATTCCGGCAATCAGCAGAAGGGCGGGACCGTGGCCCTCTTCGTCCCAAAAGATCTTGATCCCTTTGTTGTTCGCGAAGGACATGATAGTCGGGTACGCCTCCGATGGCTGACGAACGACGTTTCTGCAGGATCGCAAGTCACATAGAACATTACGGAAACAGAGTGAAACAGAAAGACCTGTTAAGAGCAGCACCTGGATAAAATCTCAACCCAGTTTCGATTTCAAACAGGTCGTGTGCGCATCCCGCCTGACCGGCATTGACTCTGGTGGAACCTGTGTAGTAGCGTCCGAATCGTTCCGTTCTCCTAACGAAAGCGAGCCAATGATGTCCCGAGAAGCGTACATCTACGACGCAATCCGCACTCCTTTCGGCCGTCATGCCGGAAAGTTGGCGCCGGTCCGTCCGGACGACTTGGCGGCCATGGTCCTGAAATCGATTGTACAGCGCAATCCTTTCCCTCCGGGCTCCTACGAAGATGTTGTACTGGGCTGCACAAACCAAGCGGGCGAGGATTCGCGCAACATCGCTCGTCACGCAGGTCTGCTGGCAGAACTTCCGGTTGAAGTTGCGGGGCAGACCATTAACCGGCTCTGCTCGTCGGGTTTGGCCGCGGTCATCACGGCCGCTAACTCTGTCCGCGCCGGCGAAGGCGACCTGTTTCTAGCCGGGGGCGTAGAAAGCATGAGCCGCGCCCCGTTTGCGATCGCCAAGGCTGAGTCGCCTTTCGGACGCGAAGTGAAGATGTTCGATACTACGTTGGGCGCTCGCTTTCCCAACCCGTGCTTCATTGCGGGATTTGGCAACGACAGTCTCACCGAGACAGCCGACAACATCGCGCGTGAAATCGGCGTCACCCGGGAGGAGGCTGACGCGTTCTCCTTCGCATCCCAGGACCGGTACGCTAGGGCGAAAAAGGCCGGCTTCTACGATGACGAGCTCATGCCTGTCCCGGTCCCCAGCCGTAAGGGCCCGCCGTCGATAGTGGCCGAAGACGAGCACCCCCGCCCAGAGACCACCCTCGAAGCGCTCACCAAACTGCGCCCCATGTTCCAAGGTGGAATCACCACGGCGGGGAGCGCATCCGGCATCAACGACGGTGCTGCGGGGCTGGTGGTTGGGTGCCTCGAAGTCGGCGAGAAGTTCGGCGCCAAGCCGCGCGCTCGCATTATTGCAAGTGCGGTAGCCGGCGTGCCGCCACGCCTGATGGGCCTGGGCCCCGTCCCGGCGTCCAGGAAGTGCCTGGAGCGTGCCGGACTGACGGTTAAGGACATGGACGTGATCGAGGTGAACGAGGCATTCGCTGCCCAGGTACTGGGGTGCTTGAAGCAGATGGATATCGCCTATGATGATTCGCGCGTCAATCCCAACGGCGGCGCGATTGCGATCGGGCACCCGTTGGGCGCGTCGGGAGCCAGGTTGGCGATGACGGCAATCCGCCAATTGGAACGGCAGCGTGGCCGGTACGCGCTAGTTACCTTGTGCATCGGCGTGGGCCAGGGCATGGCGGCGGTTCTAGAACGGATGCAGTAAGCACGCGTACCCTTGCAATTCAGTACGATCCATGTTCCCGATCACGCTGCCGATGGTTGCCGAAGACAGCGGAGCTGGGCGACTTTGCCGTAACCGGTCTGATATCAACATCGGTGCCGTAGCGTCGGCACGCATTTCCACAACCGCACGAGAATGGAGCCGAGGAGAGATTCGCATGAGTACACAAGTTAGAGTCACCAAAGACGGCGACATAGCAATCATCACCATCGATAATCCCCCGGTGAACGCCTTGAGCCCGGGTGTGCCTGATGCAATCCGCGAGGCCGTCGAGCAAATCGCTCGCGACGTGACGGTCCGCGCTGCGGTGCTGATCGGCGCGGGAAAGAATTTCGTCGCTGGAGCGGACATCAATGAATTAGCAAGAGTCGCCAGCGGAAAGAGCCAACGCATTCCCAGACTGCTGGAGCTGACGCACCTTATGGAAGATTGCTCAAAACCCATCGTGGCCGCTATCCAGGGCAATGCGCTCGGTGGCGGTATGGAACTCGCCATGGGTGCTCACTACCGCGTCGCGGCGCCCGGTTCGCAGGTTGGGCAGCCGGAAGTGAAGCTCGGCATCATCCCGGGTGCGGGCGGAACCCAGCGCCTGCCGCGGCTGGCAGGTGTCGCTAAAGCGGTAGAGATGTGCTCTGAGGGGGCACCAGTCAAGGTTGACGAAGCGCTCAGCCTTGGAGTCATCGATCGCCTGATCGATGGCGATCTGCTCGCCGGTGCGGTTGCATTTGCCCGCGAGGTGGCTAACACTCCTGCCCCGAAAACACGCGTGCGCAATGACAAACTCGGCACGGCCGAGCAGAACGCTGCGATCTTTTCCGCCGCCCGCGAAACCATTCGCAAGAAACAGCGTGAGCCGATAGCTGCGCTTGCCGCCGTCGATGCCGTCGAGGCGGCCACCAAGCTGCCGTTCGAGGAATCCTGTCACGTCGAGCAAATGCTGTTCAACCAGTGCCTGTTTGCGGAGCCGGCGAAGGCGCTGATTCACGTTTTTCTGGCCGAACGCGAATTGACGAAGATCCCCGATATCCCGAAGGACACGCCCACGCGGCCGATTCAGAGCGTTGGTGTGATCGGCGCCGGCACGATGGGTGGCGGCATCGCCATGGTATTCGCTAACGCGGGGTTCCCGGTGTTCATCAAGGACGTCGACCAGGCCGCTCTTGACCGAGGGCTAGCCAACATCAAGAACAACTACGCCGCCTCTATGAAGCGAGGGCGTTTCACCCAGCAGTTTGTCGAAGGACGACTGGACCTGATCAAGCCAACCTTCAACATGGCAGATTTCAGCGCGGTTGACCTGGTGGTGGAAGCGGTGTTCGAAGGGATGGCGTTCAAGAAGGAAGTCTTCGCCGAATTGGACCGCATCTGTAACCCGGACGCGATTCTGGCAACTAACACCTCCTACCTCGATATTGACGAAATCGCGACGGCCACCCGGCGACCCGAGGCGGTGGTGGGGCTACATTTCTTCAGTCCCGCGAATGTCATGAAGCTGCTCGAAATTGTGCGCGCCAAGGCCACCGGCAAGGACGTGCTGGCCACAGTCGTGCAAATGGCGAAGAAGATCGGCAAGGTGGGAGTGATGGTAGGCAATTGCCGGGGATTCGTCGGCAACCGCATGTTCTCCCTGTATCGGCGCGAGGCCCAGTTTCTGGTCGAAGAAGGCGCGGAGGTGGAAGCGGTCGACAAGGCACTCTACGACTTCGGCATGGCGATGGGGCCCCTTTCCGTGGCCGATCTCGCCGGCCTCGACATCGGATGGCGCATGCGCAAGGAATTCCGTCATCTCCAGAAGCCCGGGGTGCGTCAACCACTGGCAGAGGATGGCCTGTGCGAACTCGGCCGCTATGGCCAGAAGACCTGCGCCGGCTGGTACAAGTACGACGAGAATCGCAAGCAGATTGCCGATCCCGAAGTCGCTCCGATGGTGCGCAAGTGGGCTGCTGAGAAAGGTATCGTGCAGCGGCAGGTCCCGGCGGAGGAGATTGTGGAGCGCTGTATCTACACCATGGTGAACGATGGTGCCCGCATTCTCCAGGAGGGCATCGCGTTGCGCGCTGGCGATATCGACATGATCTACTGCAATGGCTACGGCTTCCCTAACTATCGGGGAGGTCCTATGTGGTACGCCGATACGGTCGGACTCAAGAGAGTTTGCGACCGGGTCGGTCATTATCATCAGCAACTCGGGGAACTCTGGGAGCCCGCACCACTGCTGAGGCAATTGGCCAAAGAAGGCAGAGGCTTTGCGGATTTCACCTGCGAAGTTGCCGCAAGCGTGTAAGTCGCCGGCTCGCTTCCTCGAAAGCTTCAGCAAGGTTGCCAGCATAGAGGAACGAGGCTGCACGTCTTCAGCCTCGTTGCCCGTATCGCGCGCGCGTTATTCAGTACGGGTAATGGCCGGCCTTGATGACGGCGGTGGCGATCCGCCGCCGCCCAGCCACGGTGTTGAAGGTCTCGTGGCTGGCGATCGAGCGGATGCCGTCCTGCAGGGGAGCGCGATCAGCCTCATCGGCGGCCAGTGCGGCGAGCACCTGCCTGGCCGAATGCTCGACCTTGTCAGCCGCATCGCTGAAGTATACGTGCATGATATCTACCGGGGTGGCGCCTTCGACTCCGCCTCTCGCAGCTATCAGCTTGCTGGTACGCAGGACCGCACTTTCGATTGCATAGGTTTCGATGGCGATATCCGCAATGTGGCCCAGAACTTCCTGCTCGTTCGCCAGTTTGTCGCCGTAAGCGTTCTTGGCGGCGGCGAGGGTCAGCAGGAGAAGCCGCTTGGCCGCGCTCAAGATCTGCCGTTCGGCGGGGAATAGGCCATCGGCGACGGGGGGGGCCGCAGCCGAGGGGTGGATCAACAACTGGGCGACCGCCGCATTCTTTAGCAAGCGGGGTGCGATGATGATGCGGTTGATTTCATTCGTGCCCTCGTAAATACGCGTGATGCGGGCATCGCGATAGGCGCGCTCCGGCGGATACTCCTTCGAATACCCATAACCGCCGTGCACTTGGATCGCTTCGTCCACCACCCATGCCAGGGCTTCGCTCGTCCATACCTTGTTGATCGAGCATTCCACGGCGAAGCTCTCGATGGTCTTCAGAATCGTCAACGTCTCATGCCCGGCAGCTGCGAGCGCGGCGTCCACGTCGCCCAGGCAGCGGAACACCATGGCATCGCCCACGTAGCTGAGCACCGCCATCTGCGCCAACTTCTGCTGGATCATCCCGAACTCAGCTATAGCGCGGCCGAATTGCTGCCGTTCCAAGGCATATTGGAGCGCCCCGTTTAAGGCTTGCTTAGCGCTTCCCATGTTCCGCGTGCCGAGCTTCAGCCGTCCCAGGTTCAAGATATTGAATGCCACCTTGTGGCCCTGGCCGATTTCACCCAGCACATTTTCCACGGGGACCTTAACGTTTTCCAGGATCAGCGCTGTCGTGGATGAGCCATCGAGCCCGAGCTTCGGCTCCTCACGGCCGCTTACCACTCCCATCTCCCGTTCCACGATAAAGGCTGTGAACTTCTCGCCGTCGATCTTGGCGAAGATGGTGAAGATGTCGGCAAAGCCGCCGTTTGTGATCCACATCTTCTGGCCATTTATAAGGTAGTGCTTGCCGTCGGCACTCAACGTGGCCTTGGTGCGGATGTTCAATGCGTCGGAACCGGCTCCCGGTTCTGTCAGCGCATAGGCCCCTACCTTCTCGCCGCTCGCCAGCAGGGGCAGGTACCTGGTCTTCTGCGCTTCCGTGCCGAAATACACGATCGGCAGCGTTCCGATGGTGGTATGCGTGCCCAGGGGGAATGAAGGACATAGGCCTAGCGTTTCCGAGACGTAAGCGGAACTGACCTTGTCCAGTCCCAGCCCGTCGTAAGCTTCGGGAATGTCGACCCGGAGCAGGTCTAGGTCGCCGGCCTTCACCAGCAACCGGCGTACGAGGGCGAAGTCCTTCGCATAGATTTCCTTCTCGTGCGGGAGCACCTCAGTGCGCATGAAATCTTGTGAGATACGGCCAAACATTTGCTGGGCCGGAGAGAGATCTTCGCGGGTAAATACCTTACCGGGCGTGACATCGGCCGTCAGAAAACTGGCGGCGGGATTGAATTGCACAATACTGGAACTGACTGCCATAGAATCCTCGTAGGAATGGTGGCTCGTCGCTTAGACATTTGCGCCGGCCGGGCTTGCGGCGGATGCGAAAGTGAGTGGGCACAACAGATTACCACTCGGCCGAATCGGATACAAGAAAGACAACGCCAAGAGGTGATGTCAACTGCTTGTGTAAGTACGGAGAGGGTGCGAGTTCTCCACTCTAGGTTGAATTCTTGGAAGATGGACCGCTAGCGCAAATCCCGATTGATTTCTGGTCACTGGATGTTAGCTTCCGCGAACTCTAATGTATATTTTTCAGTAGCGGGCATGCGCGCGGCGTGCCTTGCGGATTTCTTGCCCTACTAATGCTTCACGCGCGATACCCTTTTTATGAATATTCTCGTCTGCCTGAAACAAATTCTCGATCCGGAAGCGCCGGCGCGCGACTTTCGGGTGGATACCGTAAAGCGCGAAGCCGAGCGTGGTTCGGCGAATCTGGTCACCAATATTTTCTGCGAGAACGCGCTGGAAACCACGCTGAAACTGCGCGAAAGCGCCGGTGAGGCGACGATCAGCGTGCTCTCCTACGGCCCAGCGACTGCGGAGGAGTCGCTACGCAAGGCGCTGGCTATGAAGGCCAACACCGCGACGCTCGTACTCAATGACGGCAATCCGAATCCCGATCCGCTCACCGTAGCACGCGTGCTGGCGGCGGCGGCGCGAAAGCTCGGCACCTTCGATCTGATCATGCTGGGTCGCGAAGCCGGAGATTGGGGTGCAGGCCAGACCGGAACACTTCTGGCCGAGGAGCTCGCCATGCCGTGCGTGTGCTTCGCCGATCGGGTGGAGGCCGCCGGCGGCAAGCTGCGCATCCGGAGGCAGACGGATTCGGGTTGGGAGTTGCTGGACGTCGAGCCGCCCGTGGTGGTTACGGTGACCAATGACGAACATAATGTACCGCGCATCCCCAAGGTGCGCGACGTAATGACGTCGTACCGCCAGCCTTTGACCAAGTGGACGGTTGACGATCTGGGGATCGATGCTGCGGAAGCCCGCGCTGGGAATGTTTATTACGAGGTGGCTGAACTTTCCATCCCGCAGAAAGACACGCAGTGCGAGTTTGTTACCGGCGACACGCCCGAAGATAAGGTCGAGGCCTTTGCCAAGCGCCTGATCGCAGTGACCGGCGCGCTTTGAGCGGCGGCCCGTGCTTGTTCCAGCGCAAGTTCATAATGGTGCAGAGTTAATCTATGAATGACGTCGTTATAGTTCTTTTTGCTTCGGCCGGCTTTGACAAGGGCGCGCAGGGGCTGACCGGGGCGGCGCGGCAGCTCGCCGGCGAATTAGGCGGTCAGATGCGTGCCGTCATAGTTGGCAGCGGGGCGGAGGCACTGGCTTCTGAAGTCGCCCGCGTTGCTGATTACGTGACCGTCGCCGATCAAGCGGAGTTGGCCGAATACCAGCCGGAGATTTGCCTGGACGCACTCACGAAGCTTTGCCGCGAACTGTCGCCGCGGGCCATCCTGTTCTCCAATGACACCTACAGCCAGGAACTTGCGCCGCGGCTGGCCCACCGGCTGGGAGGCAGCGCGGTGGGCGATGGAGTCGAGCTGCGGTCGCAGGGAGGGGCGTTGCAAGTTGTACGCCAGGTTTATGGGGGCAAAGGGCAGGCCACGATCGAACTGAAGCGCTCTCCCGCTGTGGTATGGCTTCGAACGCGCTCCTTCGCCGCCGCTCCCGCGCGCGCCAGTGCCGGCGAGATCACTCATGCCGCACTGGAGCTAAAGACGGACAAACGCACTCGCATCGTGGAGCGTAAGCGCGAGGATGCGGGGCAGGTGCGGCTGGAAGACGCGCGCGTCATCGTTGCGGGCGGACGCGGCATTGGCGGCGCCGAACCTTTCGCAACCGAGTTGAAGCCGCTCGCTCAGTTGTTGGGAGCTGAGATGGCGGCCTCGCGCGCTGCCTGCGACGCCGGTTGGGCGCCGGTAACTTGGCAAGTCGGTCAGACGGGCAAAAAGGTGGCACCCGACCTCTATCTGGCCATCGGCATCAATGGCGCCAGCCAGCACCTGGCCGGAATCTCGGAAGCCAAGAACATCGCCGCCATCAACATCGATCCCGACGCTCCCATCTTCAAACATTGCCGCTTCGGCATCGTCGGCGATTACCGCAAGGTGGTGCCACTGCTGCGCCAGAGAATCGCTGCGCTGTCCAAATGAACCCCGCCGAAGCCACCCGCGAAATCTACTGGAACATCAGCAATGTTTGGGTGATGTACGCACTGTTTCTGCCAGTGGTGGCGATCGCCGCCTACGGCGTGTACCGGCATGTTGCGCTCTGGCGTCAGGGGCTGCCATTGGCCCGCTTCGACCATCCCGGCGAGCGGGTCAGGCTGTTGGTCAAGCATGTGGTGGCGCAGAGCCGCACTGCCCGCGACGGCTATGCCGGCCTGTTTCATCGGCTCATCTTCTACGGATTTGCAGTGCTCGTCGTTGCGACCACGATCGTAGCGCTCGAATCCGACCTCGGCGTCCACATCATGCATGGCCGCTTCTATTTGTACTTCCAATCGTTCATCGTCGACGTCTTCGGCGCGTTGGTGATGGTTGGCGTCGGTATGGCCGCCGCCCGGCGTTTCGTGGCGCGCCCCAAGAAACTGGTTTATACCGACGAGGCTGCCTGGATTCTGGTGGCTCTCTTCGTCATCGTGGGGACCGGGTTCCTGATCGAGGGCTGGCGCATTGCTGCGACCAGCGACCCTTGGGGCCCGTGGTCGCCATTCGGCAATATCGTGGCGCGCCTGTCGCGTCCGTGGATGAGCGTGGCGGCAATGCAGTCGGCACATCGCGCTACCTGGTGGTTCCACCTGGTGGTGAGCTTCGCCTTTCTCGCGTGCATACCATACACGAAGATGATGCATCTGATCACCGCCCCACTGAACATCTACACCGCCAGCCTCTCGCCCATCGGCGCTTCCCTGAAGGTGATCGACTTTGATAACACGGCTGCCTTCGGTGTCAATTCGCTAAAAGGGTTTACCTGGAAGGACCTGCTCGATCTGGACGCCTGCACCGAATGCGGCCGTTGCACGGCCGTCTGCCCGGCCAATGCCGTGGGCAAAGAACTCTCTCCGCGCGACCTGATTCTCGGGCTGCGGAACCTGATGCACGAACGTCCGCACGAAGCATTCGGGCTAGGGTCGATTGCGAGCGGCGCAGCGCCTTCTGCTGGTGCCGACGCGTGTACGGCGGCGACTGAGGAGGCGACCCTTGTGGGGTTGCCGATCATCGGCGCAATGCCGGCCACCTCGCCCAATCGCCTTTGGCAGTGCACCACCTGCGCTGCTTGCGTGGGTGCATGCCCGGTCTTTATCGAGCAGATGCCGAAGATCGTGGACATGCGACGCCACCTGGTCATGGAGGAAGCGGAGTTCCCTGAGTCGATGCAGGAGGCGATAACCTCGCTGGAGTCCCGCGGGCACCCATTCCGCGGAACGCAGGCGACGCGCATGGACTGGACCGAGGGATTGAAGGTGGGTGGCATCAACGATGTCAATGACGCCGAAGTTCTGCTCTGGGTGGGCTGCGGCGGCGCGCTCATCGAGCGCAATCAGAAGATCACTCGCGCTACCGCTCAGCTGCTCGAAAAAGCCGGGGTGAAGTTTGCCATCCTGGGACGGGAGGAGAAATGCTGTGGCGACCCGGCTCGGCGCATCGGGAATGAATTCCTGTTCGCCACGCTGGCGAAAGAAAATATTGCCACCCTCCACAAGCACCAGGTAAAGAAGATCGTCACCGCCTGCCCGCATTGCTTCAACACCGTGAAGAACGAGTATCCGCAGTTTGGCGGCTTGTTCGAGGTCTATCATCACAGCGAATATCTCGCTCGGCTGGTGAACGAAGGCAGACTCAATGCGCTCTCCACATCCGATAAGAAGGTCACCTTTCACGATCCCTGTTACTTGGGTCGGCAGAATGGCGTCTATGACGCGCCGCGCCAGGTGGCGCAGAGCGCCTCTCGCCAGGGGCTGCAGGAGATGGAGCGGAGCCGCTCGAGCAGCTTTTGCTGCGGCGGAGGCGGTGGTATGAGCTTTGTGGACGAGCTGCCCGGGCAGCGCGTCAATCAGGAACGCGCGCGCGAAGCCCTGGACACGGGAGCGGGCGTGGTAGCCGTCGCTTGTCCGTTCTGCATGACTATGCTGGAGGACGGGGTCAACGCGCGCAAGGGGGTACGCGACGTGCGCGTGATGGACATTTCCGAATTGCTGCTCGAGACGCTGCAACCGAGCGGGGCGGTTCGCTAAATTCGGAATCTCGTGTCGTATTTCGGCAATTTAGCCGCGGTTTTTCTCACCCGAGTTCAGAGAATCGGGCGCGCCACACTTCAGCGAACACTGGTTCTCGACCACAACGTCGCGCTGCTCACGAATGCCAGCAGCAGGGCTAATGCCGCGACGCCTATCAGTAGGAGCGCGCAAGCGCGCCAACCGCCGGCGATCCATGTCCAGCCGGTCACAATCGCTCCCAGACTTCCGCCGGCATAGTACAAGGTGACATATAACCCCGCAGCCGACGAACGGGCGCGGCCGGCCACAACTCCTACCTGCACGGTTCCGATTGCTTGGAAGATGAATACGCCGGTCGAAAAAATGGCAAGGCCAGCGACGATGAGGGTCAGCGAAGGCACCATGGTCAGCAACAGTCCAACTGTTGTGCAGGAAAACGCGAGGGCCGCGGTGCGGCGGATTCCGTAGCGGTCGAGACAGCGGCCAGAAAGCGGCGTAATGAAGAACCCCAACAAATAGACGAAGAAGATGCTGCCCAACTGCGCCGTGTTCAGCCGAAACGGCGGATTAGCCAGATAGAAGTTCGCGTAAGTGAACGCACCTACCAGCGTGAACAACGCAGAGAACCCCATGCCGAAAACGGCCAATAGCCGAGGATTGCGCAGGTGCCGCAACCCCTCGGCAATCGAGTGGCGCACGCTTGCTGCGCGCACGAAGTGCGTGGCTTTCGGCAAAGTCCTGCGTACCACGAATGCGCCTGCAAGGTTGATCAGTCCAACCGCGAGGAACGCGTCACGCCAGTCGAAATAGTGCGCGACCAACCCGGCAACGTAGCGCCCCAGGAAGCCACCGAGCACAGTCCCCGAGATATATGCGGCCATAACTTTGCCGATGCTTGCCCCGGCAAACTCTTCGCCGATGTAGGCAATAATGACCACGATCACCCCAGGGACAAATAGCCCTTGCATGAAGCGCCAAAAGATCAGTTCGTGCAGGTTTCGCGAGGTAGCGGCCAGCAGGGTAGGCATCGTCAGCGCAAACAGCGATGGCACAATCACCTTCTTGCGCCCTGTGGATTCCGCCAGTAATCCCACGATCGGGGCCGCGATGGCGACGGCTAGGATGGTGGCACTCACGGTAAGACTCACTGCAATTGCTGAAGCGTTATAGAAACGCTGCAGGTAGGGAAGCAACGGCTGCGTGGAATACACGTTCAGGAAGGTGCACATGCCGGCTAGCATGCAGGCAGCGATGGCTCCGCGAGGCGTTTGTGTGGGGGGCTTTACGCTGGCTTCGTTTCGGTCGGCGGCGACGTCCATTGCATTTACAGTACAACCAATATGCTTTTGTTGCCCTTGCCCAGATGGCTATCGGCTTTCAGTTCTGTATTGCGTGCCCGTAACTGTAGCGGTGCCGGCCAGCGGAGCGAATGTAGGGACTTTTTCAGGCGGCCGGCCAAACCCGAAACGAGGTTGGAGGAGGTATCGGATTGAGGTCCGGTGATTGTCAGCAATTTGGAATTGATGCCAAGCTCCGACCCCTCAGTTGGCGCAAAATCGCCGATTCAACCATCGATCCCAGCAGAGCCCAACATCGGAACTGCGCTAAGCCCGTCCTAAGTATTTGCGGAGCCCGCTAGGCATTCTGGCGGTTGGGCTGGTTGGTCTTGGTAAGCGCGCCCATAATGTAGTTCCACGTGACCAGCCAGGGAACGATGAGCGAGAAGAACAACCTGGCGCTCAACAAACGGATTGAAGTTTTTCCCGGGAAGCTTCCCCAGTCGAGTCGAAACGCAAAATAGATTTCCAAAACCAACACACACACCAGCGGTATGACAGTACGTGTCAGGAGTGCAACCGCAACCACCTCCGCGACACAGCGTGCCAGATTGCGGGCCAGGCGCGCTCGCCGGATATCCATTACTCCGTCGAGCGTTGCGTAGCGCCCCAGGTCCCTGAGGGCAGTCTTCAGGCTGTGATGAGGCCGATATTGTGCCTTGGCGCGTTCGGGGAAAGCGGGCTGGGCGATTGCGCGGACGTGCTGATCGAAGAGGCTATCTTCGGTAAGGCTCGTCTCCGGGAAACCGCCAACCCGTAGCCATAATTCCTTGCGAAACGCCATGGAACGGGCTGTGCAGGATTTGGTCTTTTGGCCGGCATCCAACTTAATTCCGAAGAAGGGTGCCGACGCGATATCCCACGTGGTTCGCTGGTCAACATCCAGGCAAGACCCGCCAAGCGCATATTCAGCCTCGCCGTTGAGGATGGGTCCTGTGAGTCTCGCCAGCCAGTCTGGACTGTAAACGCAGCCCGCGTCCGCACATGCAATTACCTCGGAGGAGGCAGCGGTGATCGCGACATTCCTCCCCCGGGCGATCGGCCCCGCCGACCTTTTCAAGTTGCAACTTTCATCTTGAATGACTTTCAGATTTGCATATTTTTGGCGGGCGGCCTGCAGCTTTTCCCACGTGCCGTCGGTGGAACCGCCGTCAACGATGATGATCTCTGCGGGCTTCAGGGTCTGGCGGGCGAGACTTGATACCAGTCCGTCAATGTTCTCGGCTTCGTTGAG
>JBKQKT010000174.1:0-4148 GCA_052147365.1 Candidatus Korobacteraceae bacterium
CGTTGTGCTTCTGGTCATATGACACCAGGTCGTTCAAGGTGAACCCGTCGTGGCAGGTGACGAAGTTAACGCTTTGCTCGGCTTCACGCTCTTTGTGCCCGTAGATCTCGGGACTGCCGATGAACCGGTCGGCCAACCGTGCGACGGAGCCATCTTCCCCCAGGAAGAAACTGCGCACATCATCGCGGAAGCGGCCGTTCCACTCCTTCCAACGGTCGCCAATGAAATTGCCGACCTGGTAAAGGCCGGCGGCATCCCAAGCCTCCGCGATTAGTTTGGTTCCCGCCAAAACTGGGTCGGACTCGATGTCCCATAATACGGGAGGGTTGGGCATGACCTGGCCTGAAGGATCGCGGGAAAGGATGGAGGCGAGATCGAAGCGAAAGCCATCCACGTGCATCGTTTCCACCCAGTAGCGGAGGCTGTCCACGATAAGCCGTCGAACGATGGGATGGTTGGCGTTGAGGGTGTTGCCCGTGCCGCTGAAATTCGCGTAATGTGCTTGGTCGGGTTCGAGGAGATAATAAATGGAATTATCCAGTCCGCGCAGGCTTAGGGTAGGCCCCGTGTGGTCCCCCTCCGCAGTGTGGTTAAAAACCACGTCGAGAATGACTTCAAGGCCTTTACGGTGCAACGCTTTAACCCTGTCCCTAAACTCATCCACCGGGCCGAGCCTGTCCCGCCGCGAGCTGTACGCCTGATGAGGCGCGAAGAACGAAACCGGCGCGTAGCCCCAATAATTAACCTTGCCCGGGGGACAGTCCTGGGGATCGAACTGGAAAACCGGCAGCAATTCGACCGCCGTAACCCCGAGTTGTTTCAAATAAGGGATCTTCCCGATCAGGCCGGCATACGTTCCACGCAGGTGTTCCTTGAGGCCGGAACTCGGATGCAGGGTGAAGCCGCGGACGTGCATCTCGTAGATGATGGTCCTGGAAGATGGTCGTCTTAGCGGAGTGTCGCCTTCCCAATCATAGGCGGAGGGATCCACCACGACGCTTTTCATAGCAGTGGCGCAGTTGTCTCCCGGGTGGCGGGCGGCCTTGTGGGAATAGTTTTGCGGGACAACCACGCCGCGCCCATAGGGATCGAGCAGGACCTTGTCGGCATCGAAGCGCGCGCCGCTGGCAGGGTCGAACTGCCCACGCGCCCGGTAACCATAAAGCTGGCCCGGCTGTATTTCCGGGACTAAGGCGTGCCAATAGTGATAGCTTCGGCTAATCACTGGATCCAACGGGATCGCGTGGGATGGGCGCGGATCGTCCTCCTGTTCGAAGAGCAACAACTCTATCGCCGCGGCGTTGCGTGAGAACACACTGAAGTTAACGCCGCCATCGACGATTGTGGCCCCCAGCGGCGAACTTCGTCCAGGGGTCACGGTGTAGTGTATCGTCGTGTGAGCCATCTGGATTTGTTTGCGCGAAGGGCCAACACCTCAACTTGGCTATTCATTTAGACCCCAATGTCGATACCCTTCGAAGCCAGAGTGCTCCGGCACCCGGATAGGCAACTGGATTTCCCGCACCTGCTGTACGCTTGGCTTCGGATCGGTCTGCGCGGGCCTGTCCGGCTCCGGCTCAACCACTTCATGAGAAAGATCGTCGATGGATTCAAGCATTGTTTTTCCTTTCATAACTGGCGATTTGGCTGTTGTGCCGGAGTCATTCCTGACTGGTTTCCGGCGCTTGGCACGGACGTCTTGTCCGCGCAAATCTTCTGCGGATGTCTCAAGCCCGTTTCCCGAAGCAGTTCTTTGGCAACAGCCACGACCTGGTCCGGTTCGAAGCCGAACTTTTTTTGAAGTTCTTTCAGCGGCGCTGAAGCTCCGAAGGTGTGCATGCCGATGACTCGGCCTCTCATGCCGACATAGCGATCCCAGCCGAATGTCGAGGCCTGTTCCACCGCGACCCGAGCTTCGACTTCGGGCGGCAGTACACTGTTTTGGTACTCCCGACTCTGCTGCTCGAAGATATCCCAGGAGGGCATCGAAACTACGCGTGACCGAATGCCTTCGGTCAGCAGTTTCTCATGCGCCTGGACGGCGAGAATCAGCTCGCTTCCGGACGCGATCAGAATGACCTCGGGTATCCCGTCCGGCGCGTCGGCCAGAACATAAGCGCCTTGTGCCACGCCCGATGCCGGCGCGTACCTGCTTCGATCCAAGGTAGGCAACGGTTGGCGAGAGAGGGCAAGGATCGCAGGTTTGTGGCGCAGTTTCATAATATACCGGTAGGCTTCCACGACCTCATTCGCGTCACCGGGTCGCAAAGTGACCAACCCGGGGATGGCACGAAGGGAGGCCAAATGCTCGACGGGTTGGTGGGTTGGGCCGTCTTCGCCGTCGCCCATAGCGTCGTGCGAGAAGATGAAAAGGGTGGGCAGTTCCATCAGCGCCGAGAGCCGGACGGCCGGGCGCGCATAATCAACGAAGACGAAGAAGCTGGCGCCAAAACCTCGCAGCTTCGACAGCGACAGGCCATTGACGATGGCGCCCATAGCGTGCTCGCGGATTCCGAAGTGCATGTTCCGTCCGCCTGGATTACTGGCCTGGAAGTGACAGGCGCCTTCGAAGGTCAACGTGGTTTTGTTCGATGGCCCAAGGTCCGCGGAGCCGCCGATGAGCCAAGAGATGTTTTGCGCCAGGATATTCAGGACCTTGCCGGAGGCTTCACGGCCCGCCAATCCCTTCGGATCGGCAGGAAAGACAGGGAGGTTTCGATCCCACCCCTTGGGCAACTCGCGCCGTTGCATCAACTCGATCTCAGCCGCCAGCTCCGGGAACTTGCTTCGATAAGCTGAGAAGAGTGCCAGCCACTCACGGCGGGCCGCATTGCCGCGGGCGCCAATTCCCGCGGTGAAATGAGCATAGACTCCGTCCGGCACGAGAAACTTCGCATCTTCGGGCCAGCCGTAACTGCGCTTGGTGAGGCGGACTTCCTCCTCGCCCAAAGGTTCTCCATGGGCTTCAGCCGTGTCCTGCTTGTGTGGAGCGCCGTAACCGATGTGACTGTCCAGAACGATGAAAGTAGGCCGGCTTTTGGTCTGGCGGAAAATCTGCAGCGCTCGTTCGATGCGATCCACGTCATTGGCATCACCGACGCGCAACACGTTCCAGCCGTAAGCGAGGAAACGGGCTGCCACATCCTCAGTGAAGGCGATGCTCGTGTTGCCTTCGATGGTGATATGGTTGTTGTCAAAAACCCAGCAAAGGTTGTCGAGGCCGAGGTGGCCAGCGAGCGAGGCCGCCTCCGAGGAGATGCCCTCCATCATACAGCCGTCCCCGCAGACGGCATACACGTTGTAATTAAAGAGGTCGAACCCGGGCCGGTTGTAACGGTTGGCAAGCCATTTTTGGGCGATTGCCATCCCAACGGCGGTTGCAACGCCTTGGCCGAGCGGGCCGGTAGTGGTCTCCACCCCCGAAACCCAGCGGTACTCGGGGTGGCCAGGCGCCTTGCTGCCGAGTTGTCGGAACCGGCGAATGTCGTCGAGCGTCACCGCCGGTTCGCCCAACCGCTCGTAGTCCCCATCCACCGCATGAACCCCGGTGAGGTGCAGAATGGACCACAGCAGCATCGAGGCGTGTCCATTGGAAAGCACGAACCGGTCACGGTTGGGCCAAATGGGGTCCAGCGGATCGTACTGCAGCACCCGATTCCAGATCGTATAGACCAACGGGGCCAGCGCCATCGGCGTGCCTGGATGGCCGGACTTGGCCTGCTGCACGGCATCGATGGAGAGCGTGCGGATTGTGTTGATCGCCAGTTGAACTGTGTTCTCGTCTGTCATGGGATTTGCCTTTGATTATTTCGCTTACGCGGTCGGGGGTGAATAGTTACGATTTGTCGCGCCAGATGGAAAAGAGGATCAAGGCGCCTCCTATCATGGCACCGATGACAAAGCTGTTGTATAGATTGACCCCTCCAAGGGTCGGCCCTTTTCCGACAGCGGCGATAATTGAAGTCCCAACGATTAACGCTGAGGTGATCGCCGACACTGCCAGCCGGTTGGAGGCTCGAGTCAGGTGCTTTTGGAGGTTATCAAGCTGGTTGAGGTCGACTCGAACTCTCAGGTTGCCGGATTTAACCGTTTCAATTCCGCGGCGTATCTCTTTGGGCAAGTCAGCGAATAACTCCAGGTATTGTGTC
>JBKQKT010000175.1:0-4490 GCA_052147365.1 Candidatus Korobacteraceae bacterium
GAGACTCACCTCTCCCACCTCGATGGCCTGATTCGCCGCGGGGGTCAGCTTTGCGTCACGTTGGCGACCGATCCCTCCAACAGTTCGGCGATCGCGGCCACTCGCGCCTGGCAGGAAGACTGTGGGGTAACGATCAATCAATTGTCCGGAGGCAGCAAAGCCCATTGGCTTGCCCGGTCTTTCAGCGAAGCCTTCCTTGTACGCTCATCAGGTACCGGCGACGCAGTCGAAGGGGCGCCGCCGGTCGAGATCGTCAAACGGTTGCTCGATGTTCTGGAGCAAGCCGTTGCTTCCCTCTCCGGAATCGTCACCTCTGTGGCGGCCGAGGCGCCGCAGCCCCACCGGTTCGATTTCGTTCACGATGCCGAGCTTCGCTCCGTCCTTGAGCAGGCCTACACCGAAGGCCGACACGCTCTCGACCAGGGAGATTTTGAACTGGCGATGGTTACTTCCTGCGGAATCCTGGAGGCCGTCGTGACCGACGCTCTGGAACACAAAGGGCTGAGTGCGCTGGCTGACGCGGGTGTTCCAGGAGGACAGATTTCCGACTGGTCATTCGAAACGAGGCTTACCGTTGCAGAGAGAGCGGGTCTGATTCGCGGCGGGTGCGCCCGGTTGCCGGACGTCGCGCGAAGGTATCGAGACCTACCCGACGACACAGGTCGAGCGAAGGCAACGATTTCCGAGCGCGATGCACGTGTTGCTGGACAGGTGCTTCATGTTGTGATGCGGGACCTGGATCCCGGCCGATAGGCCCTGAAAGCAACATGCATTCCCGTTGATAGCCTATTAGTGCTATTGCGTGGACAAATTTTTGCGATTTAAGTGCTGGCTTTGCAGAACACTGGTTTGCCACATCAACATGCTCGTAAAATAGCTCCAGAATGCGATAGGAGGCCCGTAGACGAACGAACGGTTTATAGGACGATGTATTTTATCGTCAAAATCTATAAACGCGCTTAAAACGTGTTTAAACGCGAAATCCGCGGTTTTCCGGTTTTGGGAACCAGCACCGCATTCTAACCGGCCTCACGTAGAAATCAATCTTCCAAATCCTGGCGAAATGTCGGTTGCGATGGATCGAGGCTGCCATCGATAACGCCCATCAGCAGTTCTTCGTATGCGTTCTCTGCTTCCGGCAGCGCGGAGTAGCCGCGTTCCCTCTGCAGGGCTCCTGTGGATGAGTAGATGAGGGTGAAATAGCGGCCCGAGGAATACTGGACTTCGAGTACCTTGTCCGGCATGTCAGGGTCGCCGGTCTGTCCCAGTACGTCCATCAGAGCAACCGTCCATTGCTTGCCCTTGGGGTCAGTAACGACCTCGCGCTCAAGGTACTGCCAATCGTCCATGCTCCACAGCGTCATAGTCAGGCAAGCAGGTTATCGAGAGCCTGGGCCACCTGCGACCCGGTGAACGGTTTCGGCACCAAGGAAACTCTCCGAGCATTACGGGCACGGAGGCTCAGGTCCGCCTCCTTCTCTGTGTCCGTGATGATGACCACGGGAAGTTCTGTGTGCTCGGGGTGGTCACGCAGGCTGTCGAAGACCGCCTCGCTCATGTCGTAGGCGGTACAGTCGAGCACCAGCGCATCGGCCCGTTGCTCCGCAACCAGCTCGTTGATGGCAGAGGTATATCCCGTTGCGAATACTTCGTGACCGCGGTCACGCAGAGCAAACGTCAGGAGCTCGGCAATCTCCGGCGTATCGTCGATGAGCAGGATGCGAGGCAACCGTTCCTTACTTGCCGGCTCCAGCGCCAGGCAGACGCGCCTTCTTGCCTTCGCAGGGTTCCAGGTCCATGACCCACACTCGCCCGCCGGCTGTGTAGTAGGCGCGCTGGTCGTTCTCAATCATCGCGCCCCAGGCTTCGAGGGTGCGCATCGCAAACGTATAACCCTCAAAGTTGTTACGCGTGTGATCCAGCACTTCGTTGGTGTGCCAATTGTCAGTCAGGGTGGCATCGCCCCCGTGCACGCGCAGGACCGTATAGTAGCGGTCGAACGCCGCTTCCGGCCGCACGTCGCGCGTCGAACCGCGTTTCTTGCCTTCGCTGACAATGTAGGTTTCCTGTTCTTCCACAGGGGGAGGAGCCGTCGCTTTAGTATTCATACAGTTTGTGCCACCGTCGCGGCCGCTTCCGCGGACGCCATATCAACCAGGTTTTTCGCCTCAGCGGCTTGAAGCAAGGCCGCAGGCAATTCCACACCCATCATTCGCCATTGCTCGTTGGCAAACTTCTGCAACTTAGCAATGTGCTCGGCCTGGAGGTGGCCGAAGCGTCCCTGCAATTTCAAATACTCTGATACCGGCCGCATGCTCTGCGGGCGGAAGCTGTAATCAAACGTACGCTTCTCGGGGTCCCACTCCCACATCGGGTAAAGCCCGCATTCAACGACCAGCCGCCCAAGATCGATCGAGCGCGGCGTCTCATACACGAAGCCCTTCTGGCAGGGGGTGTAAACCATCAGATACGCTGCGCCTTTGTGGTTGAGTCCCTTGCGCACTTTGTTCATCAGGTCGATGGGATAGCCCACGCTTGCGGTCGCCACATAGCAATGGGGATGGCCGGCCGCCATCATGCGCGCGAGGTCTTTGGGAAACAGCTTCTTCGCCTCCTTAACCATCGGGCCGGGAGGAGAGAAGGTGGTCATGCCGCCGTACGGCGTGCGCGACGAAGCCTGGATGCCGGTGTTGGCGTACTGCTCGTTGTCGTAGCAGATGATCAGGCAGTCATGGTTCCGGTAAAGCGCGCCGGAAATCGAAGCCAGACCGATGTCGGAGGCGCTGCCGTCGCCGGCTTCGCAAATGATGTTGGGAAATGCGCCCTTCCACTTGCCCTTGCGGATCATGGCCTCGTACGCAGCAGCAACGCCCGCGGTGAAGCTGCCCGCGCTGCCAATCTGGGTGTGCGCCCAGGGGACGTTGTAGGGAGTACACAGATACGAGCTGTTGGCGACATACATACAACCCGTCGGTCCGATCAGGATCGTGTTATCGCCAGCCGCCTTGCTGGTCATGCGGTACTGAATCGATGGGCCACAGCCGGCACACGTGCGGTGGCCGGGGACGAAGGGTTCGCTCGACGGCAACTCCGGGTTGTAGAAACGCGCCCCCTGGTTCGGGCTGCCGAAAATCGGCAGAATCTGCCGCTCAACTTCAATTGCTGCCATGTCATCCTCCAACCGTGCCGCCACCCGGCGGCGCGACCAAGTTTTCTGTCTTACTCGGACTTACGAGTCTGTGTGAGAGCCTCTGCCGTCCCTAAAGGGACTCGGGTTCTTTTCCCGCTTTACCCAGCACTCCGCCTTCGGCTGCGTGCTGGGCTATCCTGTTTCGCGCCTACGGCGCTGGTTTCCTGAGCTTCTTGCTCCAATACCAAAAACTAAAGCTAGTTCCTCACGCATTGCGGGCTGATCTGTCGCAGCGCTCCACCGGGAGACCAACGGACGTTCACGCTGCTGTCCGACGAAAAAAACTACTCCTCGAATCCGAGCCAATGCGTACGTTTTTCGATCTTTCCGCGCTTCTGCGCTTCCGTCATCTTCTGCGTCATCCAATAGAATTCCTTCAGCACGATCGCCTCGCCGCCCAGGCCAGCCATAAACGACATGACCAGCGGACGCGTTTGACTTTCGTAGAGTGCTCCGCAGACCTCAGCATAGAGCGAGCCACCGCTGCTCACGCTGCCCAGCCCCATGTTGGTCTCGATCACGCCAACGACTTTGAACTTGCTGAGAACTTCGTTCACGCGATCGGTCGGGTAGGGCCTGATGGTCCGCAGCCTTACCAGACCAACTTTCGCCCCCTGGTCGCGCAGGTGCTGAATTGCGTAACGCGCCGTCACCGCGTGGCCGCCCTGCATGAAATAAACCAGCTCCGCGCCATCGGTCATAAACTCTTCGACCCAGGGGTCGTAGCGGCGCCCGAAAATTCTCGCGAACTCGTCATGGATCTCCTCGATGACCGGCATTGCCTCTTCCATGGCCCGCGCCCGCTCCAATTGGAGCGGCGGACCCTGTTCGGGCATGATCTGCGGCCCATGCGACACCGGATGCCGCGGGTCAAGCGGATACGGATGCTTATAGGGCGGTAAGAATTCCTTCACCTGCCCAGAGTCGGGCAACTCAACGTCGCCGGTGATGTGCGAGACGAAGAAGCCGTCCTGGCACACCATCTGTGGCAGGAGCACGCGCGGGTCTTCACCGATGCGATACGCCATTAAGTGATTGTCGAACGCCTCTTGGGCATCGCACGACCAACCCATCAGCCAACCCATATCGCGGGTTGAAAGCGCGTCCGTATGCTCGGAGCCGAAATCGCCGGGAGGATCGAGCGTGCGGTCGGCGATCATCATTTGCACCGGCATGCGGCTGCCGGAGATGGGTGAGTACAATTCATACGCATACTGCACGCCGACGCCGGAGCTGCCGGTGAAGACGCGCGCGCCGCTCGAGGATGCGCCATGAGCGATGCTCAGCTGCGAGTGCTCGC
>JBKQKT010000176.1:0-3403 GCA_052147365.1 Candidatus Korobacteraceae bacterium
GAGGAAATCCAAAGCGGCTCCCACCTGGACGTGCCGATGGGCGAGTTCTGGGTAGGGCAGGGAAATAGCAACTACAGCGTGAAGCTCGCCGGTTCCATCGGGCACCTCTTTGGCAAGCCTGTGGTCGGCTGCGAGTCCTTCACCGGCGACGAAGTCTTCGCCAAGTGGCAGAACTATCCTTACCAGATGAAAGGGCAAGGCGATTTGATGTACACGCAGGGGCTCAATCAGTACATCTTCCATCGCAATGCCATGCAGCCTCATCCCCCCGCCGCGCTGCCCGGCATGACCATGGGCCCCTGGGGCTGGGAAAACGACCGCACCAATACTCTCTACGACTCGTTGACGGGTTGGTATAGCTACGCGGCCCGCGCCCAGAATATGTTGCGCCAGGGAAATCTGGTGGCCGATCTTATTTACTACATCGGCGTCGAGGTCCCTGTGGATACGCCCGTCTATCCGGAGCAGTTGAAGCCGACGCCTCCGGAGGGCTTCTACTACGATGTCGCGAACGAAGGCGCCATCCTGGACCGCATGAAACCCGAGAACGGCGCCATGGTGTTTCCCGACGGCCTGAGCTATCGCGTGCTGGTTCTTCCCGAGGATGCGCGACTCAATCTCGACGTGCTGCGCCAAGTGCGCGATATGGTGAAGGAAGGCATCGCCGTCGTGGGCCCCAAGCCGCAAGCGAATCCCGGCCTCACCCAATACCCATCCAGCGACTCGGAATTGCGCCAGATCGCCGAGGAAGTTTGGGGCAATCTCGACGGCAAGACCGTGACCGAACGCAGCTACGGCAAGGGACGCGTGTTCTGGGGCCTGCCCCTGGCGGCAGTGCTCGAAAAGCTGGGCATCAAACCGGATTGCGCCGTCACCTCGCGCTCCGGCGACGCGGCGATCAACTTCATGCATCGCCGCGCGGAGGGCACCGACTTTTATTTCGTGGCCAACCTGCGACGGCGCGCGGAAGACGTGGTCTGCACCTTCCGCGTCAAAGGCAAGCAGCCGGAACTCTGGAACCCCGAGACGGGCGAGATCACCAATCTCGAAATCTACGACACCTCAGAGGCCGGGACTCGAGTGGCGCTCGAGCTCGGCCCCGCGCAATCGGTGTTCGTGGTGTTTCGCACTCCCGCTGGCGCGCGGCATATCCGTTCCATCGTCAAGGACGGCAAGCCGGTTGCGGCATCCAATCCCTTCCCGGCGTTCAAAGCCGGCAACCAACGCGATGTCACGAACGATTTCACCGTGAGCGTTTGGATCAAGCCGGATCTGGATAGTTACCAGACCGCCAAAGGCGAGAAGAACACCGACGTGCCCAACCGCAGCCTGGTGCTCTCGCCGCCGCAGGGCGATGCGGTCTATGGCTCCGGGCACGTTTCCTGCGGGCTGCTGGCAGGGCGCAACTTGATCGCGGTGCTCGAGCGTGATCGCGCCAACTGGCGCACCGTGCTTTCGATGCCCATGGCGATCTCAGGCTGGGCACACGTGGCCCTGGTCTATAAGGCTGGCGCGCCCGCGGTCTACGTGGACGGCAAGCTGATCGCCCAGTCGGAAGCTTCCGGCGCCGTCGTTCATCCCGGCGTCCATGATGCCGCTGAGCGCGACGGTGCGGAATACTTCGACGGCGATATGAGCGAACCCGAACTTTTCAAAGAAGCCCTGAGCGAGGACCGGATTCGCACCCTGGCCTCGGGTCCAAGCCCCGCTCCCCTTGAGCCTCCCGCGGTCGAGTGGCCCGGCGGTGCGAATTCCGAGTTGCTCTTCTGGCAGGACGGCAGCTACACCCTGCAAGGCGCCGGCGGCAAATCAGCCGTGAAAATTTCCGGGATTGGCAAGCCCGTGGAAGTCGCAGGGCCGTGGCAGGTCAGCTTCCCGCCCAACTTCGGTGCGCCGCCTGAGGTAACGCTGCCCGAGCTGATTTCGCTTCACAAGCACTCCGAGCCGGGGATGAAATACTTCTCCGGGACGGCGACCTACAGCAAACAGCTCACACTTTCTCCCGGCGCGCCCTCCGGCGAACGGCGGCTCTACCTGGATTTGGGCTGGGCGCACGCGGTGGCGCAAGTACGCCTGAACGACAAGGATCTCGGGTTGTTGTGGAAACCGCCATTCCGCGTGGACATCACCAGCGCCGCCCGACGCGGCGACAACAAGCTCGAAGTCCTGGTCACCAATCAGTGGGTCAATCGCCTGATCGGCGACGAGCAATTGCCGCCCGACAACGAGTACGGACAGGACGGCGCCATCAAAGTCATTCCACAGTGGTTCACCGATGGCAAGCCCAAGCCGCCCAGCGCGCGGGTCACATTCGCCACCTGGAAGCACTTTACCAAGGACTCGCCCCTGCTCATCTCGGGGCTGGTAGGCCCGGTCCGCCTCCGCACCGCAATCCGCCGGCGGGTTAGTTGATGGTTACGCTGGTGAGGACGAGATCTCGTCGTCCCCAGTGAACGCACTATGTAGTTGACAGCATATGGAGTATATGCCATATTGTGAGTGTCGGTTGGGTGGTTGAGATCGGCGACGAGTTCGCGCCGGAGTTTGACGCTTTGCACGAGGATGTGCAAACGGAGATTCTCGCGCTGTCACGCCTTCTCCAATCCTTCGGACCGCAGTTGGGGCGGCCGCGCGTGGACACGCTCAAGGGTTCGCGCCATGCAAACATGAAGGAGTTGCGCTTCAGTGCCGCTGGAGGCGAATGGCGAGTGGCTTTTGCCTTTGATCCCAAGCGGCGGGCAATTCTGCTTGCAGCGGCAGATAAGTCGGGTGTCGGAGAAAGAAGATTTTACCGGAGGTTGATTCGAAACGCAGATGACCGCCTTGACGCCCATCTTGCGCGACTCAGGCCGACAGGAAGGTGACCGTGCCGATCAACGTGAACGATAAAATCCGCCAATTGCGCCCCGCGCAGCGCAAGAAAGTGGAGGCGCGCGCGGCGGAGTTGATGGCTGAAGAGATGACCTTGCGCGAACTGCGAAAGGCCCGCAAGCTCACGCAGGTCCGCATGGCGAGGGCTCTAGGTGTAAAGCAGGATAGTGTCTCACGGCTTGAACAACGAAGTGACTTCCTGCTTTCGACACTCCGCAAAGCGGTTGGCGCGATGGGCGGCACCCTGTCTCTAGTCATAGAGTTCCCCGACCGGAGCCCGGTGGTGCTGTCGTCCCTGAGCGGGGAATTCTCGCCCAAGTCTACTAGTCGGAAGTCTGCACAAGGCTGATGCGTCTGCCGCCGACCCGCGAAGTTGGCATTTCGACGTTATATGCAGTTTTCTGCATATATGTGTCAAAATGCCACAGTCTACCCCCTGATTTCCACAATGTGAAAAATCTTCGCCTCGCCAACCTCTTGATTCCATTGCACTAAAAATAATTAGTCTCAATTTTCGCACTGTTTCCCATTT
>JBKQKT010000177.1:0-15635 GCA_052147365.1 Candidatus Korobacteraceae bacterium
GGCTATGGCATAACAGAGTGTTCTCCCAACATAGCGCAGGTGAGACTAGATGTTCCGCCGCGCACGGACAACTCTGTCGGCCCGATGTTTCCAGGAGTAGAAGCAAAATTGATTGGAGGCGATGGACAACCAGTTCTTGCTGGAGAAGTCGGTGAATTATGGGTGCGTGGGCCCAATATCATGAAGGGTTACTATCGAGCGCCCGACGAAACAGCAGCCGCAATCAATGCGGAAGGGTGGTTTAACACCCGTGATATCGCCCGCTTCGAGGATGGGAATCTCTTCATTGTCGGGCGCACGAAGGAAATCATCATACGACTTGGCTTCAACGTCTATCCCGCTGAAGTTGAGGCCGTTCTGAATGCGCATCCCGCAGTAGCCCAGTCCGCTGTGATCGGCAGAACGACCCAGGGAGATGAGGAGATTCTGGCCTTTGTTCAACCATCGCCCGGTTCGAATCTGACCGAAATTGACCTCGCTGGATACGCCGCAAAACACCTTGCCCCCTACAAGAGACCGTCAGATTTCCTGCTGATCTCAACCATGCCCATGACGCCGAGCGGAAAGATCGCGAAAACTGACCTGGCGAAGATTGCCGAAGATCTGAGGCGGGGAACAGCGACACCGGGCGTGTGACCACACGCTAGCTCGGAGAATTGGACCCGGCCAGGAAGCCGCCGTCGAGAACTAGGGACTGGCCCGTCATGAACGACGCTTGATCTGAGCACATCCATACTACGGCCTCGGCGATTTCCGTTGGCTGTCCCAAACGGCCGACTGGATGACAACTAACAATGTATTTGCGGACCCCCGGAACACGAAAAATCCGATCCGCCATAGGCGTTTCGGTAAATCCAGGGCACACCGCGTTGATCCGAACTCCGCTCTTAGCATTTTCCAGCGCAGCAGTCTGCGTCAGCCCGATCACACCATGCTTGCTTGCGCTATAGGCCGCTGCCCCCACAGAACCGACTAGGCCCGTGATCGACGCCATATTTACAATTGCTCCGCCAGCACCCTGCTTGAGCATCTGCTGAATTTCGTACTTCAGGCAGAGCCAGACGCCCTTGAGATTGATGGCGATGGTCCGATCCCAGTCTTCTTCGGACTGCCTGATAATGGGCGCCCAAACCCCCTCGACTCCCGCGTTGTTGAAGGCGACGTCCAGACGGCCAAACGTCTCGACCGTTTTCTGAACGAGCGCTTCGACTTCGGACGCCTTAGACACATCACCTTGCACAAACAGACCATCGCCTCCGGCAGCGCGGACGAGTTCGATGGTTTCCTTACCCTCCAGTTCGCGCCGGCCCGCGACCACCACTTTGGCTCCCGCCTTTGCGAAAAGAACGGCGGCTTCCCGGCCAATACCGTAAGCGTCCGAAGTGAACCGTCTTGCTAAGTGTCCACGAATAAGTTAAGTGGACACTTCGGCAGGTGTGGATTTGAGGTTCCAAGGCAGCAGTTCGTCGATGCGGTTGATGCGATGATCGGCGATGCGGGTGAGTACCTCGCGCAGATAGCCTTCGGGATCGAGGCCATTGAGTTTCGCCGAACCGACCAGGCTGTAGATGGCTGCTGCGCGTTCGCCGCCCACGTCCGATCCCGCGAACAAATAGTTCTTGCGGCCCAGGGCCACGCCGCGCAACGAGCGTTCGGCGGCATTGTTGTCGATCTCGATGTGTCCATCATCTATATATCGCGCTAGCGCGTCCCAGCGCACCAGCGCGTAGCGAATCGCCGCCGTGGTCTCCGACTTCCGCGAGAGCTTCGACAAGGTCGCTTCGAACCACTGACGCAGAGCGTCGAGTAGCGGCTTGGTCTGCGCCTGGCGGACTTGGCGGCGCTGCTCGGGCGGACGGCCGCGAATCTGTTCTTCGATCCCATACAGGGCTCCGATCCGCACCAGCGCTTCCCGCGCCACCGGCGAAGCGTGCGCTTGTTCCAGATCGTAGAACTTGCGCCGCACATGCGCCCAGCACGCGGCTTGCTCGATGCGGCCATTTTCGTAGAGTTGATTGAAGCCCGCGTAGGCATCGGCCTGCAGCGTGCCGCGAAACTTCTCCAGGTGGCGCTCGGGATGTTCTCCTTTGCGATCCGGCGAGTACGCGAACCACACGGCGGGTGCGGCCGCGTCGCTCGCGGGACGGTCATCGCGAACATAGGTCCACAAGCGGCCCGTCTTCGTTTTGCCATTGCCTGGAGCCAGCACCGGCACCGGCGTGTCATCGGCATGCAACTTACTCGCGGCCATTACATACCGACTTAGCGCGTGAACTAATGGGCTGAGTAACTGGCTCGCTCCGCCCACCCAGTCAGCCAAAGTCGAGCGCTCCAGTTCCACATCCTGACGCGCGTACATCTCGCTTTGCCGATACAGTGGAAGATGATCGCAGTACTTACTAACGAGAACGTGCGCCAGCAGTCCGGGTCCGGCCATGCCGCGCGCAATCGGTCGGCTCGGCGCTTCGGCTTGCACAATGCAGTCGCACTCGGTGCAGCTCAGCTTGGTGCGCACGTGGCGAATCACCACGAAGCTTGCGGGCACGTACTCCAGCATCTCGGAAACGTCCTCGCCCAACTTGCGCAGCTCGCCCTGGCATTGCGGACACACCGTTTCTTTCGGCTCGTGCTTGCGCGTCTGCCGCGGAAGATGACCGGGCAGCGCGCGGCGCGTGGATTTTGCTGCCGTAGGAGTCGAAGCGGCAGTGACGGGAGCCGGTTCTGGCGCGCTGGGCTCTTGCTCGCTGCGCTTCGATTCCAGTTCCTCCAGCCGCAGTTCCAACTGCTCGATCTGCCGCTCCAGTTTCTCCGACTTGCGCCCGAACTGCATGCGATGTAGCTTGGCCAGCAGCAGCTTGAGATGCTCGATCTCGCGCTCCCGCGACTGTAACTGCTCCTGCGTGGCGGTGAGTGTGCTTTCGGTGGAAAGTAACTGCTCGTGCTGCGCGAGGATCAGCGCTCGCAGCGCATCCGCAGGAAGAACCTTTAGATCGGGAAGCGAAGCCACCGACATGCGCGGAGTATCGCATGAACCCGCGCATTTTCATCCCTGCTCGCGCAAAAAAAGTTGTGCAAAGAATCTCGCAGGTTACACCGACAGCTGCGGCTCCCAGGTGCGCTCCGGCCGCCGCCAATCGATACCCTCCAGCAGCATCGATAACTGCGCTCGCGTCAACGAAACCGTGCCGCTCGTCGCTTGCGGCCACACGAAGCGCCCGCGCTCCAGTCGCTTCGCGAACAAACACAATCCGTCGCCGTCATACCACAGAACCTTGATCAGGTCGCCTCTCCGCCCGCGAAACACGAAGACGTGCCCCGAGAACGGCTTCTGCGCCAGCTTGCTCTCGACCAGCGCGCTCAGCCCGGTGAACCCGCGCCGCAAATCCGTCACCCCGGCTGCGATCCAAACTCGCGTGTTCATCGGCGGCCCGATCATCCCCGCAAGCACTCCAGCAACACGCGCACCAGCGCCGCATCGGCGTTGCCTTCGATGCGCACCTGCGCTTGCCGCAGTTCGATGTGAATCGTGCCCGACTGCGGTTTCGAAAAGTCGGCAGACCCAAGCACCGGCAGAGGCGCCGGCACACCCTCGCTCACCTGAACAGGCAGCAACTTCATGGCCGCCTTACGCTCCCCAAGTCTTCCGGCCCGATAGAGCCTGCGCCAACCAAACACCTGGTTCGCATTCACTCCATGCGTTCGCGCCACCCGTGCCACCGACGCACCTTCCACCAACGTCTCTTCGACAATCCGTCGTTTCTCCGCGATGCTGCGCTGCTGCCGCCGCAATGCGACCAAAGCCTCTCTGTCTTCGGGAATGACTGCAACTTGCTGGGAAGTGTCCATCTCCGCTCCACGTGGACACCTAACCTAAGTGTCCACTTCGCGAGAATGGCTCTTAATTATGAGGATGTCTAGACGGCCACAACCGTACGCTTACCTACGAGACAGCCGCCGACCGAAGCATTACTCGTGCTCTCGATCGACTCGAGCGCCTGCAGAGCCGCCGCAAAAACCAGTCCTAGCGAGGCACGCAACAAGGAGTAACTTCTCCTCGTTACGTGCCGTTCGCCAGGCGGACCGGGCCGCTTCGGCGCCGAGACTAGGGTTCGAGCTCGAACACCACGCCGGCGTTTGTTTGTCCCCCGAAGGCAGTGGTCCCGTACAACAGGCCGCCAGGGCCAAAGATCACGCCTGCCTCGGGGTTACCGCCATCGGCCCCGCCCGTGAAGGTGTGTAGCACCGTCTCATTGCCGGAGGTATCGACTTTGAACACGACACCCACGCCCGAGGTGCCCCCACCGGCTGTAGTCCCGTAGAGGTTGGCAGCCGAGTCGCTGGCTAACACTACCCAGAGGGGGTAGGCGCCGTCGGCCCCGCCCGTGAAAGTGTATAGCACCGTCTCATTGCCGGATGTGTCGACTTTGAACACGACGCCCGCGCCTGATGCGCCGCCTTGGTTGGTAGTCCCGTAGAGGTTACCTTTCGAGTCTTGGATTACACCGGCGATGGGATAGGCTCCATCGGCCCCGCCCGTGAAGCTGTATAGCACAGTTTCATTGCCGGACGTATCCACCTTGAACACGACTCCCGCTCCCGACGCCCCGCCACCGTTGGTAGCCCCGTAGAGGTTGCCTTTCGAGTCGCGCATCACACCGCAGAGGGGATAGCCTCCATCGGCCCCGCCCGTGAAGCTGTACAGCACCTTCTCATTGCCGTATTGATTGATCTTGAACACAACACCCGCGCCCGACGCGCCGCCAACCTCGGCAGTTCCGTAGAGGTTGCCTTTCGAGTCGCGGATCACTCCTCCGTAAGGGTTGCCGCCATCGGTTCCACCCGTGAAGTTGTGCAGCACCGTTGAATTTCCTGCTGGACCTACCTTGTACACCACTCCATACCCGTAGCCGACGCCCGCCTGGCCGATGAAGGTAGTCCCGTAGAAGTTGCCTTTCGAATCGCGGATCACACCTCCGGTTGGTTGGCCATAACCACTGACTGTGAACGTGCGGAAGGTGTACAGCACGGCCTCATTGCCGTTCCCATCCAATTGGTACACCACGCCCTCGCCTGCTTTACCGCCGCGATCGGCGGTCCCGTAAAGATTGCCGTCTGATCCAAAGATCACACCCGCGTTGTAGGGGTACTCCCCATCCGCCGAATCATGGAAGGCGTACAGGACTTTCTCGTGGCCGCTGCTATCCAACTTGTACACCACGCCCTCGCCCCCTGCGCCACCGAAGGCCTCAGTCCCATAAAGATTTCCGACCGAGTCGAGAATCACGCCTGCAAGGTAGGGCTGGTCCCCATCAAGCCCTCGCTGGCCAGTGTATAGAACCGTCTCGTTGCCGGACGTATCGACTTTGAACACCACGCCTAAGCCCGGCGTGCCACCACCGCTGGTAGTCCCGTAGAGGATGCCGGCCGAGTCGCGGACCACGCCGGCGTAGGGGTAACCGCCATCGGCCCCGCCCGTGAAGGTGTACAGCACTGTCTCATTGCCGGACGTGTCGACTTTGAACACCACGCCCGCGCCCGATGCCCCGCCACCGCTGGTCGTACCGTAGAGGTTGCCGGCCGAGTCGAGGATTACGCCTGCGTCGGAGTAGCCGCCATCGTTCTCGCCCGTGAAGGGGTATAGCACCGACTCATTGCCGGACATGTCTAGTCTGAACACGACTCCGGCGCCCGACGTCCCGCCATAGGTAGTGGTCCCATAGAGATTGCCGGCCGAGTCGAGAATTACACCATTTGGGTAAGCCCCGTCGGCCCCGCCCGTGAAGGTGTACAGCACTGTCTCATTGCCGGACGTATCGACCTTGAACACTACGCCCGCGCCGTCGCCGCCGCTCTCAGTAACGCCGTAGAGGTTGCCGGCCGAGTCGAGGATCACTGCGTAGGGATTGCCGCCATCGGCCCCGCCCGTGAAGGTGTACAGCACCGTCCCATTGCCGGACGTGTCAACCTTGAACACGACTCCGACGCCAAATGCGCCACCGTTAGCAGTAGTCCCGTAGAGGTTCCCGGCCGAGTCGAGAACCACAGCATTTGGGGAACTCCCGTCGGCCCCACCCGTGAAGCTATACAGTACTGTCTCATGGCCGAACTTATCGACCTTGAACACGACTCCCGCGTTATTTGTGCCCCCACCCCCTACGTCTGAGTAGGCACCGTTGGCAGTCCCATAAAGGTTGCCTGCTGAATCGCGGACCACACCGTTAGAAGGGTATGCCCCGTTCGGCGGACTTGCAAAATTGTGGAGCACGACTTCAGTGTCCGACACCGTCGCTGCTTTACCCGTCGCTGGCTTTATTTGCCGCGGAACCTTCGGATCAAGCAGGTAAGATCGCGACCCAATCCCGTGATCCCAAAGCCCGAACTTTCCGAAAGTGCTGAAGTCGTCGCTCTTTGGTGACCAGTTTGCAAACCCACCATTGAGGTGCGATCCGAAGTTACTGGCCGCAGTCGGCCCTCCGACTTGGCTATTAGAAGCGGCCGACAGCAGTCCGAGCACGATCACCGCCATGGTTATTGTCTGCTTGAGACAGGTGGCGCGAAGCTCAGAGGATTTCCAAGCACAATTGGAGGCTTGCCGTGTCGTTCTTAAGTTTCTCATAGTTGACCTCTTGAGTGAGTGGGATGGACTACAGGCCCGGTTTGCAACGGTTCGCGGAGTATGTTCGCGTTACAAGAACGTGTCAAGCACAAACTCTGGGGACGTTTCATGCTTCATAACTCCTCGATAACTCAGAGTGCACTCTTAAACACTGTTCTTTCATTTCTCTGACAACGCTGGAGCGCCAAGAGTGCCAAAATGAAATTTCTAGCCGAGGTCGGCTCGACATTCTGGAGTAAACATACCTTTAATCCGGTCGGCTGACTTATATTGTTGCCTCTAACTTATTAACGCGACATACTTCATGTCGACTGTCGTGGAGCATAATGGGCAATTCCGGCGGTCCTGTCATCCCCCGAAAGGGTGAAGGATGAAAATATTGGTAAGAGATATTGATGTTACGGGCGGGGCTCCCGCCGCCGACGAGCAACCGATGCCTGGCTCGTCAAGCAGCATGCACGTTTAGACGAGGCAGGCTTGTCAATATCCGAATCAGTTCGCTCTGGCGACGAGCACCTGTCTTGTTAAAAATTGACCGTAGTTGTGATCGCACAGTTTCACGCGCCACACGATTCAAGTCGCAGGCCTCCGCGAGAGTATGTCCTGCGGCTAAGAGCTCAGCAAGATTACACTCGGCGGGCGTCAACCCATACAAACTCTGGAGAACGCTTGTTAGGGTTGCCGATTGTCGATCCGGGTCCGACATAAAGACAACCGCGGTTGCCTTGCCTGCTCCGGATTGGTCTTCACATGCAAAGGGTGCAATGACAACCCGGATTGGCGTCTTGGAAAGGCGGGTAATTAACATCGCCCCGCCCCGGCTTGCGACACCGTCGAAACCCGCCGCAACCGTGCGATCAATCAGCGAGCGAAGAACGAGGGATTCACTAGGCTTGCTCGCGAACAGTCTTGACTCTTTAATGTAAAGGCCAACCTTTTCATTCAGTATTTGCTCAGCCGCCCGATTGACAAACAGGCAAGAACCGCTTTTGTCGAGTAAGGCCACGCCTGAATCCAACATATCAAGCGCCCGAATGAAGGTGGTTTTGGTTTCGAGCTCAACGAGGCGAGCTCGAATCCGCAGAGCATTATCAAGGTGGGGCAGGACAAGTTGAATCAGGTCTCGTGCGTCTCTACTCGGCGCTTTATCCTTCCAACCTTTATAAAAACTGATGAGTTCAATACCCGCCGGGCGCTTAACAGTTGGAACCGCACAAAATAGCTCAATATCAAAACGGAACAGAAAGTCGTTATAGTACTCGGTTTGACTTAGCTCACTGAACGGGCAAAGCGCCTCTCCGAACACGAGCTCCCCTTCGGCTTTGTGCAGAAACCGGGGACGCCACGCATCCATCGCCCCGTAGTATTTCTCGTAAAGCGGCAGCACGTCCGGGTCTAAGCCGACCGCTGCGTGGAAACCGTAGTGGGCCTTCTTGAAGTCTTGACTGAGAATTGCAGCCCCCGACAAGTTGCACACTTTGGTGAAATTACTCAGGAAGACCGGCCATAGTTCGGGCGTTGTCGGAGCGGCGTACAGCGTCCGCAGCAGTTCTGACAAGACTTTAGCCGAAGGCACTCGCTCTCTCCTCTGCCTGCTTTGGCTCAATAGGCTATGTTCCGCAGATGATATTGAGTCCGAACTCCTTGGAATTGGGACAATTGAGGAAGCGCGGGTATCGTACATCCTATTGATGCTTGTGGAAAGAGGGAAAGTGACGACCTTCGCGACTCTTCGTATTGCACAGGTCACTAGCGATTCTCAGTTGACGAGCGCTGCCTCGGCACAAACTGGCGGCTTGTTGACGCTGAGATGCTCTGGGTACGGAATTTCTCTCGGCCTTGTGAATTCCAGATGGCGCTTCTGCGCGTAAATCCAAAGATGCCAGCCCCATCGTGATGCCAGTCGCTCCTCGATCGAATGAGGAAGCAGCTTTCCGATAACCGGCAGCCAGTTCGGATTCCAAAACATGACTTCTGTTTTGACATTCTCGAATTGCCGGAACATTTGCCGCGCTGATGATTTTGAGAAAACTTGTGAAAGCGGGTTGTCGGGGCCGTCGGTATTTCGGTTGAGCATGTTTCGCATCTCTATGTAAGACCCAGGGTTTTGGCGGATGAGTTCTGCATGCCGCCGAAGATCTTGCTCTGTCTCGCCAAAGATCGCCCGAGACAGCTTGACACCCAGCTCTGTTCGAAGTAGGTGCGCGCGCAAGCGTCGGACGATTCCCAGATTTACGTAGTAATTGAACGATTCGCGATAATAAAGCATAATCACGGCCCGTCCACCTGGAGAGAGCACTCGGTGAACCTCGCGGATGGTACGGGGCGTATCGGGTGTATGGTGAAGCACTCCATGGGAATAAACGAAGTCAAAAGAGCCATCCGGGAAAGGCAAGTTCTCAGCATCGCCCTGGACAAACCTTCCTTCCAGATTTGCCAGTTGAAAACGCCGCCGCGTTATGCTCAGCGCCGCGTTCGTCAGGTCGATTGCGGTGTAATGAGTGCCGGCTCGAACGAAGCGTTCGGCCTCGCTGCCGCATCCGCAACCGATTTCGAGCACCCGCAAGCCGCGGGTTCCTTCAAAGCCGACCGCCGATTGTAGACGCGGATGCACTTTATACCTGTGCTCGTCGAGGCTCCGATAGAAGGCGGCAGTCCCGCGCGGCTCATTCGTGAACCATGAGTCACAGGGTGATTCCTGCCAGAATCTCTGAACCTGTCTTTTGATGTTTGACGAAAGCGGAGGAGATGCGGAATTCACGCGCTGTGCGGATATTGGGACCAGCGCAGGAGTGGCAAGAGTTAACGACATGGCGCCCCCATTCTCCAGGGCTCGAATAAATATCGAGAACCGGGATTCGAGATTGCGCGCATTATAGGAGCGTTACTTTGTTCGCGCCAGCTCTGAAGTAGAAGCGCTCTAAGTGTTAAGGAGTGCCGGGAAGTACGTCGTGATTGCCTCTCTTCGCCTCGGCTATGCTTAATCGCGATAACGCTCATCGAGGCTCTGAGCGCTATCGCCCGATTTCGTCGGTTGACTATAATCGGCAGCAACTTTTATTAGGAAGACACACTGATCTGCAGCGAATGGGTCGCGACGATCCACTAACAAGCGAATGCCCACATACACACCGGAATGCTGACCAGCAGACCAGCATCGTGCCGTTCCGCGTGATTCCGTGAGATCGGACCGGACCGCGTGACAGCTGCCGAAAGTCAATTGGTGAAACATGCCGTGATTACCCTCAAAACCCTCGCTGCGCTGCACGTCCTGTGCTTGGCGCGAACAGACGGTGCAAGCTTGCGCTAAGGCCTGCTTTCGTTACTTGGGTCAGTAGAAATGTCGCTGACTCGGGGAGTAGAGTGAGGCCCGTGGAGACTCCTGCAAAAGCGATAGGCGTGACTCTGGTCGTATGTGGCCCATGGCTCGCGGTGATCATCTTTACCTGGATTCGGTGGGGACGAGCCAAACAGCCGCGAACCCTTTCCTCGAACTTGTCCCTGGCCGGGTTAGTCCTAGCTACGGCGTCCGCCCTGTTCGCGTTCGTGCCGTCTTCATATGCGGGTTCATTTGATGTTGCGAGACAATTGGGAGTGTGGGCTTCCCTAGTTGCCGTTTTCGTCGCCGTCTGCGGGGCTTGGCGGCCCCACCCACTGCGCTGGCGCGCCCTCGCCTGTGGTGCTGGGATGGTCGTGTTCTGGTTTCTTTCGCTGACGCTTGAATGACGTTGAGGAAAAGCCTGACCAATTGGTGCCGATTCGGCCCCGTCATCATTGACTTACTGGAGTCAAAACGGTTGATGATTGGCGATAAAGTGGTCGGCATGGTTCGCCTCAAGGGGCGCTGCGTGTCAACTGGCGCGAACGGCTCTTCGGAAGAGCGAAGCAAGGTAAGTTGACACCAATTTGCGCGTGATGTCAGTGAGAAAGGTCACAAGTTGATGGACGCTAAGCGCCAAGAGGACAAAGGGCCAAACCTGAGTCGGTCATTTCTCAAAGGGTGAAATCGCTGGTTTCCTCAATTGACGACAACGGAATGGGGCGGGCCGCGCGGACTGGCGGAAGAAGGATTCTAGACAGGTGACCTCAAAATGGACACTCTCGCGGTCAAGCCCGTGAGGTAGGCCGTTATTCTCACTACTTTTTCTTAAGTGCGCTTGTATGAGTGGCGACGCACACCCATTTCCCGTTCAAATAAATCCACGTGTCCGTGAATCGCCCATAATGATCAAAGGGCTTACCTTGGTTGAGCCCTTTGGCGTGATAGATTCCAGCAACCACGGCCGCATTTCCATATAGGAAGACCCGCTCCTCGCTGTTCGTCATAAGGCTGGGGGCGTAGGAGAGGTCTCGATTATCTGCAAGGAACTGAGCCTTGGTCATGAAAGTACCGTCATTGTCCGTGCTGATGAAGGTATCGGCCACCAATCCGTCCAGCGCCTTCGAATCGTGATGCAACTGTGCCTGGTTCCAGCCATTCTCCAGCGCAATCAATAAGGTCTCGTTCCCTCTTGTGGTGGCCGCGGGATTTTGAGCGTCCGCCAGAGAAACGGCGAGCCACAGGAAGCACAGGACAACTCTTGTGTTCATCATCGAGACGACCTTTTTTGTGGGCAATCCACGCCGTTATAATACCGGAGCGTTGACTGGCTGGAGTGCGGCTCGGAAGTAGTGCAGAATTGCCGCCCTGGGAATTGCGACAGTCTACGAGCGCCAGGTGCTTTCCATCTGTGTTCGACTACTTGTTCGGATGACAGATCAGGATCTCGTTCACAATCGCTGAGTGAAATCGCTAGTTGGCGAAAAATCATCACACTGCGAACCGTCTCAGTAAGCGCTGTCGCCTCCTTATGCCACCTCTGTTTGCGCACTTCAGGTGCGCTCGCGGTGTTATATACCACTATGTCGCTCATATTACTTACATTGATGCGCGGCTATCTGCAAGGACACAAAATTGCAAAACGAAGCCAACAAGTCTTTTATTATCAGTGCATCTCGATAACGATGCGTGGCTTCCGACGCACCTTTACATCGTTTTCGCAAGTCGGCGATCCTAGCGAGGCACGGCAAGAAATGAGTAGCTTCTCCTCGCTCCTGCGCCGCTCGAGTTGGACCGTTGAACTGACGGCCCACCATGGCTTAAGCCATCCCCTTCCCGGTAAGCCATCCCCAGCTGACCTTTTCAGCTGCTGCCAACCCCGTGGCTTTCATTGACTTGCTCGTCTCCCAGACGTATTCTGCGCCAGTGATCGGGCAAACCATCTCGCACTACCGCGTGATCGAGAAAACCGGAAGCGGGGGTATGGGCATTGTCTACAAGGCTGAGGACCTCAAGCTGGGACGTCTTGTCGCGCTCAAATTCCTTCCCGATTCGATCGCTAAGAATGCCGAAGCTCTGAGCCGCTTCCGGCGCGAAGCCAAAACTGCGTCGGCTCTGAACCATCCCAACATCTGCACGATTTATGAAATTGATGAAGAGAATGGGCGCGCCTTCATCGCCATGGAATTTCTCGAGGGCCAGACCGTGAAGCAGCGGATCGAGTCCGGGCCACTCGATATCGACGCGGTTCTGGGGTTGGGTATTCAGATAGCCGATGCCCTGAATGCGGCGCATTCCAAGAACATCATCCATCGCGACATCAAGCCGGCCAACATCTTTATCACCGAACTGGGCCACGCCAAGATCCTTGACTTTGGTCTCGCGAAACTGTCCTCAACGCCGGGAGTGGCAGCCGGATCAGACGATCCGACCATGGACGTGAACGAACGTCTGACCAGCCCCGGTACGGCCCTGGGGACGGTTGCGTACATGTCGCCGGAACAGGTCTTGGGGAAGGAACTCGACCCGCGCACCGATCTTTTTTCCTTTGGTGCCGTGCTCTACGAGATGTGTACTGGGAAACTCCCGTTTCGGGGCGAAACCTCGGCCGCGGTGTCCGATTCCATTCTCCACGGGGCTCCGTCAGCGCCCTCGTCGGTCAACCCGCGGCTCTCCGACGACTTGGACCAGGTGGTTCGGAAAGCGTTGGAGAAGTCGCCGGACAAGCGCTTCGCATCTGCCGCGGAGATACGCGCCCGGCTCGAAAGCGTGCGGCAGCGGAGGCTGATTGAATCCAGCACGTCGGTGCACATCTCGCAGGTGGTGCGCAAGCCTTCGATCCTGGCGGCCGCACTTTGCCTTGTTGCGATCATGGCTGGGGCGGCGGCACTCGTTTATCGTCACTACACCCGGATTCGATGGGTGCATGAAACTGCGCTGCCCGAGTTGCAGAGACTGGCTCTAGCGCGCAAAGGAGCGGCGTTCTACCGCCTGATGGAGCAGGCGAAAAGCTACACTCCGCGTGATCCGGCGCTGATCGAGATGGAAGTCAAGCATGCCTGGCCCAATCCTATTGTCAGCGACCCCGCTGGAGCTCAAGCGTATTTCCGTGAATATGGTGACCTCAAGGCTCAGTGGATTCCTCTTGGCCGGACCCCCTTGAAGGATCTCAAACTGCTCTGGGGGAACTACGCTCTGAAATTCGTCAAAGACGGATATGAACCACTGGAAGTGACCAGCGATTACAACAGCAAGAGCTTCCTTCTCGATCCTGTCGGCAGCATCCCCAAGGGTATGGTCCATGTGCCGGCCGGCGATGTAAGTGTGGCCAAGAGGTCGGCGCACCTCGAGGATTTCCTAATCAACAAATACGAGGTGACCAATCGCGAGTTCAAGAAGTTCATTGAGGCGGGCGCCTACCGCGACCCCAGATACTGGAAATTTCCGTTCGTAAAGGAAGACCGCACCCTCAGCTTCGACCAGGCCATGGCCTCCTTGGTGGACAAGACGGATCGCTCCGCTCCGTCCACCTGGGATCTGGGCAATTTCCCGGCGGGGCAGGACGACTACCCAGTGAGCGGCGTCAGCTGGTATGAAGCCGCCGCCTATGCCGAATTTGCAGGCCAGAGCCTGCCCACCGTCTATCACTGGTATAGCGCCGCGAGCATGGGTACGGAGTCGGATGTTTTGGAGACTAGCAATTTCTCCGGCAAGGGCCCGGCGGCGGTCGGCAGCTATGCCAGCCTGGGGCCTTTCGGCACCTATGACATGGCGGGAAATGTCAAAGAATGGTGCTTCAACTCGGACGGCAAGCGCCGCTACATTCTGGGGGGAGCCTCGACTGAACCTCGATACATGTATCAGGAACCCGATGCTCGAGCAGCTTTCGATCGCTCCGAAAACAACGGCTTCCGGCTGGTCAAGTACGCCTCGGCTAAACCCCTTTCTGATGCATTGCTCGCTGACGTCAGTTTCAAGGGTGTTGATTACCGCGGCATCAAGCCGGTGCCGGAGTCTGTATTTCGAATCTATGCCGGGCTCTATTCCTACGATCAGACTCCTCTGGATGCCAAGATTGAATCCGACGAGGACAGTTCACCGGATTGGCACCGTCAGCGCATCTCGTTCAAGGCCGCCTACGGTGACGAGCGAGTGATCGCGTTCCTGTTTCTGCCCAAGAATGTCCCTGCACCCTATCAGACCGTCGTGCACTTTCCAGGATCCGAAGCGGCCGACTTTCACACTTTTACGGATCTAAATCTGTTTAACATTGACTTTCTCATGAAGAGCGGGCGCGCGGTGATGTTTCCTGTGTACAAGGGCACTTACGAGAGATTCACCCATCCCACCAAGCCAGGATCGAGCGAGGAGCGCGATGAGACCATTCAGCGCGCCAAAGATCTGCGGCGCTCCGTCGACTACCTGGAAACTCGTGGTGACATTGACCATGGCCGGCTTGCGTTCTACGGCTTCAGCTGGGGCGGGATTGAAGGCGCGATCTCACTCGCGCTCGAACCTCGCTTCAAGACCGCCGTGCTCGCCGATGGCGGCTGCAGTACCGACCTCACTCTCCCGGAAGAGGATCCCATCAACTTTGTGCGAAACATCAAGATTCCCCTACTCATGATCAATGGCCGATACGATTTTGGAATTCCTCTAGAGACCTGCCAGCAGCCGTTCTTCCGCCTTCTTGGAACTCCGGCCGCAGACAAGCGTCAAGTCCTACTGGAATCAGGCCACGGCCTGCCGCTAACGCCCTGGTTCAAGGAAACGCTCGACTGGCTTGATCACTATCTGGGCCGCGTGAAATGATTCGACGGATCGGCGTCCCGATTCGCTTCGTCTCGATACGTCGTGGAGGACCGCATGCCCCGAGGGACCCTTCATTCTGCACCACGCCGCCCGAACAACTTTCGACCCGCTCTGGGTCGGAGTTGCACGAAGTCCACAAAAATCGGCCCTTGCCCTTTTCGCAAGCCGACGATCCTAGCGAGGCACGCAGCAAGATGGATTCGATAAGCCTTAACTGATCGCATCCCTTCCGACTTCCTGCGCAGGCTATAATTGCGCCGACCATGGCCCTAATCTCGGGTACTAAACTCGGGCCCTACGAAATCCAGGCGCCTTTAGGGTCTGGAGGGATGGGTGAGGTATACCGTGCCGTCCAGAGCAGCCTCGGTCGCCAGGTTGCCATCAAAGTCCTGCCCGCAGAGAAAGTCGCCGACCTCGAACGTAAGCAACGCTTCGTGCAAGAAGCGAAGTCGGCTTCGTCGCTGAACCACCCCAACATCATCACCATTTACGACATTGGCCAGGCCGACGGCGTTGATTTTATTTCGATGGAGTTGGTGTCCGGTACGGCGCTCGACCGGTTGATTCCTCGGCACGGGATGCGGCTGAATGATGCTCTGAAGTATGCCGTCCAGATTGCCGATGCGCTTGCCCGGGCGCACGCCGCCGGCATCGTCCATCGAGATCTTAAGCCCGGAAACATCATGGTAAACGAGCATGGGCTGGTGAAAGTTCTCGACTTCGGACTGGCGAAGCTCACCGAACCTACTCCTACTAGCGAGGACGAGTCCACGCGTACCATGCGGCCCACGACAGAAGAGGGCAAGATCGTCGGAACGGTTGCGTACATGTCTCCCGAGCAGGCGGAGGGCAAGAAGGTCGATGCCCGTTCGGACATCTTCAGTTTCG
>JBKQKT010000178.1:0-2750 GCA_052147365.1 Candidatus Korobacteraceae bacterium
GAACCGCCTTCGCCTTCTGCGCAGAGTCAGGCTTGAGGGACGTTTACAAGCAGGCGCTCTTGAAGAAAGCGTGCTTCGGGGAGGCCAAGGTTTTCACCGATCCTTTGGCTTCGCCGACAGGTTACCCATTCAAAGCCGCCCAGTTAGAAGACACGCTCTCGGAGCGTGAAGTCTATCTCGCCAGACCTCGCGTCTGCGATCTCGGCTATCTCCGCGAGGCTTACAGGACTCCCGCGGGCACGATTGATTATCGCTGCGCGGGAGAGCCCCTGACCGTGTACCTGTCCAAGGGTGGACAGGAAGAGAAGACCCTGGGGCGAAAATGCCTCTGCAACGCTTTGTTGGCGAACATCGGACATCCTCAGGTACGCGCCGGCAAATTCGTCGAAAGAGGCCTGGTCACCTGCGGAGATGACCTGAGGGAAATTCCATCCTTCCTCCCGCCAAACAGGCCGGTTTACAACGCCGCCGATGTGATTGCAAAGCTGCTCAACGCGTGATCCTGCGCGCGATGCAGTTGGTGGAATTGCTTTCTCTTTCAGAAGATCTCTACCGAGAAACCAATTGCTCCGCCGGTGCCCCCTAGGGTCGATTCCTTATCTTCCCCCGATTCGGTTACTACATTTTTATGAAGGCAATTCTTGATATTGGACAGGTTACCAAAAAGAGCTCTTGGCTCAGCAACTTGCGCACCGCCGATTTCACTTCACATGCCCAAGCATTCGGGCCATAGCCGAATGCTCTACCCATAACTGCGATTCATTGAGGCCAGAGGATTCTGGCTACCAGGGGGATTCGAACCTCTCCAGGACGACGGTTTTCAAAACCGTAGTATCCGATTGCGGACATAGAGCGACTGCTCACGAGGCAGGTGCTCCTCTCAAACTATGACCATCTGCTTGCAAAGCAGGCGCTCCGCAAAATAGGCTTCACCGGCCTGGTGTGAAGGCACCGCCGGTTCGTGAGGTCGGGGCCCGACAAAAAGTGATCGCACCCGTGGGGACTCGAACCGGATCGCAGTTTATCAGCGTTCAGATGAGACGCATGTTTACTCCCGAGGAACACTAGACCGTTCGTACTATTTTGTTGCTACAGACTTCCACACGAGACTCAAGGTCTATGCCGAACCTCTATTTCTGCGAGTCGGAAGACCAGAGCCGCGGGATGCTGCGGGCCGTATTGTCATTGGAAGACTGCAATCGCGTGGTCAATTATGTATCGGCGATCCACCTTGGGGACGAGTTTCCCAGCGGACCGATCAATGACAGTTGCCGATCTATGGTCGCCATCCTGCACGTTCGCCCCGAAGAAGCCAGTGCGGAATGGGGCGCGGGTTTCTACCGCATAGACGCCGACGTGACGCAGATCGCCGAAGCGCTCCAAATGGTTACAGGGTCACTTCTCACTGTCCACCCCCTGCACAAAGCAGTCACCCAAGGCTGAAGCAGATCTGATTCAGTTTAATTTGTTCCGTTTAACGCGACAGAGTCGTTCCCTCAGTCTTTTGCGCTGGAAAACGCTGCAACAAAATAGGCTTGATGATGGAAGTCCAAAGAGCGTAGCCGCGCGAATTGAGGTGTAGTCCATGCTAGCGGAAGAGTTCACGGCCACCCCCGCAGAGATCTGCACGTACAGGATTGCTGCATGCAGCTCCCACCTCGGATGTCCGGCCTCGAAGCACACCTTGGGCTAGGGATAAAGGATGCTGGGTTGGGGAAGCCGCCACTCCGCGAGAGCCACGAGCCGTTCCCCCCGGAAGGGCGCCTCAGTGAATTCGACAGATGATTGTCATAGGATAAAGGTCGACTTTTCGTATTTGCGAAAATGCATTATATAGGAAAATTTTCCTTTACAACGTGTTTCCCAATATGAGAACATACCTCCCATGCAGGCCACAGAGGCCCAATTCGAAAGGGTGGCCCTTCAAGCCCTCCGCACTCAGATTCCCGTCCGGGACTTGCCCGGCGTACGCATCCGCACGGTCAAACTCCAACCGAAAGACGGGTTCGACGTCCAGTTCGAACTCGAATCCGGGAAAAGTCGTATCCTTGTGCTCGGGGAGTTCAAATCGGTCGTGTCACCCAAGCTCCTTGAGGACATCGCCCCATGGGTCCGGCGCATGAAATCTCTTCAGCCCGGTGTGGCCTTCGCCCTGATCTGCCCGGCCCTCTCTCCACGCTCCCAGGCCTACTGCATCGAGCAAGGCATCGATTTCATCGACCTCGCCGGAAATATCTCGATTAATGTCCCCGGCACGTTCACACTCCAACGGCTTGGACTGCGAGCCAAAGAACGGAACGGTGAATCCGCCTCCCCGCTTTTCACCAATGTTTTTTCCGGGCGATCATCCCGCGTTCTGCGCGTCCTGCTCGAGAAACCAAAACCCTGGACCCTCACCGAGATCGCCAACGAACTCGCTGCCGAAACAAACCGGACCGCCCGTGCGTTCTCCACGCAGCAGATCCAGTTTGCCATCAGTCTCGGAGCTCTTTCGAAAGCGCTTTCCAGTCTCGACGAACAACTCTGGGTACGGCGGCAAGGCTCCTCCGTTGTAGTCCCCGAACCGCGCCGCCTGTTGCTGGAGTGGGCGGAAAAATACAAGGAACGCTACCGCTGGCGCTTACGCAGTTCGTTCGAAACCTCAAATCCACTGGGAACCACCCTGGCGCAAATCAACTCCGGTTTACAACCGCTCCTCCGCAGTCCCTACGCGTACACTGCCGCTGCAGCGGCAACCGACGCTCCGTTTA
>JBKQKT010000179.1:0-8464 GCA_052147365.1 Candidatus Korobacteraceae bacterium
TCGATGCCACCGGCAATCTCTACGGCACGACCTACCTCGGCGGCACTTACGGCGCTGGAACGTTGTTCGAGTTGTCGCCCAATGGGAGCGGCGGCTGGACGGAGACGGTGCTGCATAACTTCGGCAACTATGGCACGGACGGGGAGTTCCCCCACTTCGGTGTCCTGATCTTCGATGCCGCTGGCAATCTCTACGGCACGACCTACCTCGGCGGCACTTACGACGGAGGGACGGTATTCGAGCTGACGCCCACTGGCGGCGGCCGCTGGACGGAGGCGGTGCTGTATAGCTTCGGCAACGGCACGGACGGAGCTCAGCCCTTGGCTGGCCTCATCATTGACGCCGCCGGCAATCTCTACGGCACGACCGGAGGCGGCACTAACGGCGACGGGACGGTGTTCGAGTTGACGCCCGCAGGGGGCGGGGCTTGGATGGAGCAGGTGTTGCACGACTTCGGCAACGGCACGGACGGAGTTGGGCCCGACGGCAGCCTGATCTTCGATGCCGAAGGCAATCTCTACAGCACGACCGGCTATGGCGGCACTTACGGCGACGGGACGGTGTTCGAGCTGACGCCCATTTTGACGCACGTTTATCCGTGTGCCGTGTGTGGGCATGGGGCCCTTCAGTGAGGCTGATGTGCCCCCGGCCGAGAGGAGAGAAGTGCTGGGAACCGCGACAACGCTCCGAAGCCGCACGCGTCGACTATCGCCGATTATCCGTCTGCGGCTCGGGATGGATCAGCACGCGGAATAGCTCCGGCACTTCCTGGCGGAAGCGGCCTTCCACCGCAGTCTGGATGTCGTGCACGCGCGACAGCGGCAAGTCGTCCTGCATGGTGATGTGCAGCGACAGATACAGCCTCCCGCCTACTCGCTTGAACATCAGGTCGTGCATGTCGACGACTTCGGGAAGAAAATTCTCCGTCACCGCTTGAAGCCGCTCTTCGAAGTTCGGTACGCGCAGCAGGCCATCGCTGGTCTCAATGGTCGCAGGCTCGCTCTCGATGTGGGTCAGGATGTCGGAGATCTCGCCCACGTCCTGCTTCATCTCGCTTTCCAGGCGGGTCACGCGATCGTGGGCTTGCTTCAGGCTCAGCCGTTCGTCCAGCTCGACATGTTGCTCCACATGCAGCCTGCCGTCGATGTCCTGCACGCTGATGTCGTGGACGTTCAGGTTATTGCGCGTGGCCACCGCGCGAATGCGGTCGAAGAGGCTCTCCTGGCGGCTGGCGCGGGCCACGGTATTGACCACCACGTCGGCGTCGGGCAGCAATTTCCGGATGCGTGTCGCGACTTCGTTGGAAACCTGCTCCGACTTCTGAAACGTTACACTGCGTGACATGGCGATGGAAACATCGGCGAAATACCGGCTGCCGGCGCGGCGAATGCGTACCCGCCCCACTTCCAGCACGCCGTCGACGCGATAGACCTCTTGCATGATGTGGCTGCGGATGCCGGCGGGCGCCGCGTCCAGCAAGGCGTCGATGGTCTGGCGCGCCAGCCGCCAACTCACATACACCACGATGCAGGCCACGAACAGGGCCGCAATCGGATCGGCCTTGGACAGCCATGGCATTGAAAACTGCCGTCCCGCTAATACGAGCGCCAGCCCCACGATGACTACGCTGCTGGACCAGATGTCGGTACGGAAGTGCAGCGCGTCGGCATGCAGCGCCTGGCTGTCGTACCGGTCGGCGATGCGGCGCAGCCGCCGTGAACGCCAAGTGTCCACCACGATCGAGACGCCCATCACTACGAAGGCCCAGATTGTAGGTTCGATCTCGACGGAGTGAAAGAACAGGCGCTTGCAGGCTTCATAGACAATCCAGACGCAGGTCAGCAGCAGCAAGCCGGTTTCCACAAACGCTGAGAAGCTCTCGACTTTGCCGTGCCCGTATTGATGATCAGCATCGGCGGGCTTGTCGGACACGCGGACCGAAAAGTAGGTGACCCCTGCCGCCACGAGGTCGAGCCCGGAATGCGCCGCCTCCGACAAAATGCCCAGACTACCTGTGGCTATGCCGACAATCACCTTGATCACGGTGATCCCAACCGCCGCCAGAATCGAGTTCAGGGCAACCGCCTTCTTCTCGCGCTGCATGTTGGCGGTGGCGGCAGTGTCCATAGCTGCTCCGATTATTCACTTTCCGCTCGAAATCCGCCAACCGGCGGCAGGGGGCCGTTCGCCCGCGTTTACTGTATTTTGGTCACAATGTGGTACGATTTTCTGCATCCACTTGCTCCGCCTCAGGCGGTAACTATTCTGGAGGAACACCACTTCATGCCACGTTTCACACTGTGGGCACTTGCGTTTTCGTGTGCCATCACCTGCACCACCTACGGTCAACAACCGTCCCCGCAACAAGCACCGCCTCCGGCAGCGCCCGCTGGCCAATTGTCTTCCAATCCGGCACCAGCCCCAGCGCCCGCGACAACCAACGTTCCCATGGACACGGTCGTAATGACCCTGAAAGGCGCTTGCGAGGCGAAAGCCGGCAGCACACCGCCCGCCGGCTGTATCAGCAGCCTTACCCGTGAGCAGTTCGAGAAACTCACTAACGCGCTGCAATCGGCCGACAAGGGGCCCGTGGCTCCCGACGTGAAACGTCGATTCGCCACCCAGTATGCCAAGCTGCTGACCTTTGCGGACGCGGCTCGCGAGTTGGGGCTGCAAAACGACCCCAAGGTCCAGGAGATCTACCGTTTCGCCATGAATCAGATCCTGGCCGAGACGCTGAATTCCCATTACACCGAGGAATTCGCCCATCCCACCGATCAGCAGATCCAGGAGTATTACGACCAGAACATCAAGAAGTACAAAGAAGTGACGTTGCAGCGCATCATCCTCCCTGCCAACCCGGGAGCCGCCGATAAAGATAAGCCGAAGCCAACTGAGGCCGAACGGACCGCTTACGCTGAGACGATCCGGGCGCAGTGGGTGGCTGGCGGAGATCCGGTCAAGCTGCAAAAAGACGTGATGGAACATAACGGTGTCACCACCGCCGCTCCCGAGATTAACGTCGGTGCTCGTCGTCCGGGCACGCTGCCGGAAGCCCACAGCGGCGTGTTCGAATTGAAGGCCACCGAAATCTCGCCGGTCTACTCCGACCAGGCCGCGTCTTACATTTACAAAGTGCTGTCAGTCCGCCAGGTTCCCCTCAGCGAGGTGAAGTCCACTATCTCGCAAACTCTGCAGCAGCAAATGTTCAAAGATAAGATCCAGCAGGTGCAGAATGCCGTCACGGTCACACTGAACGATGCCTACTTCGGACCTGATGTTCCGCCGCCGGCGCCGCGCAATATGATGAGGCCGGGAGGTCCGATGCGGGGACCAGGCGGGCCGCCCATGCCGCCCGGTGCTGGTCCTGGTCCTGGCGCGGGTGCACCGCCTCCGCCGCCTGCCTCCGGAGGAACTCCTCCGGCTGACAACTCTGCACCGTCGCCGAAGTAGTCATGGCGCCAAACCGGACTGTCCTGATTACGGGCATCTCGGGAAATCTGGGGACCAGGCTGCTTCCTTTGCTCTCGGACTTTCGCGTGGTGGGCGTTGACATGCGCCCACCCGAGAGCTCCTCGCTCATCCAATTCGAACAAATGGACCTGGGCCGCGAGGCCAGCTGCCGCCAACTCATCGAGCTGTTCCGTGCCAGCGATGCCCAGTCCGTGGTTCACCTGGCATTCGTTCTGGATCCGCAGCGCACTGGCGTTCTGGACGTGGAACGCATGTGGCAAATCAATGTTGCCGGCACCGCGCGTGTGATGGAAGCGGTGAGCGTCGTGAACCGTACCGGTGGCAACATTCAGCGATTTATCTTTCCCAGCAGCGTCGCGGCCTACGGACCGGAGACGGCTGGTCCGGTGAAAGAAGACGCTCCCCTTCGCGCTCACACCTTGGCATACGCCATTCATAAGCGCGAGAGCGATGAAGTGGTCCGTTATCGCGCCGAAAGCCTGGGCGATTGCCGCTGCTATCTCCTGCGCCCGCACATCTTCACTGGCGCCAGCATGCAGAACTATATGGTGGGAGCGCTGCGTGGAACGCCGCTCGGCAGCAGCCCACGCGCGGCACGCATGCGCGCCGCCGGCAAACGCCTTCCTCTGATGCTGCCGCTCGGACGGAAATACCTCGACAAGCAATTTCAGTTCGTCCATGTGGATGACGTCGCGCGACTGCTGGTTTACCTCTTGCACCGGCCTCAGACTGATCCACGCCTGACCATTTTGAATGTCGCCGGCCGCGGCGAGTCCATCACCATTCAGCGCTGCGCGGAGATTGCCAACGCTGAGGTCAAACGGGTGCCACGCGCCGTCTGTCGCCCGATTCTCGGGGCGCTCTGGAAGTGGGGAATCTCCTCGATTCCTCCTGCAGCTCTTCCTTACATGATCGGCTCCTACACCATGGACACCAGCCGCTTGCAGACGTTCCTCGGCGAGCAGTATCCGCAGATTATTCAGTACACGATTGAGGATGCGCTCCGGGACAGCTTCAACAGCAATGGTTAGTAGCTAGTGCGGCTGGCATTCCTGGATTGGGTGCCGGCCTTTTCTCGCTTGGCGTTGTCACTCACCTGTGCGTCAGCGGTCACAGACAAACCGCCCATCGCAGGAGTGAAATTGTAGTGGGCGTCCGGGGAGAAGATCGCGAGGCCTTTTTCCCATGCACTGCTATTGCGCCCGGACGTCGAGAAACAAGACCTTCTACCTTCTTCCCCGGCACCCGAGTACGCCCGTCCCCTTGGTTCACTTCATTACGAACCGCATGGAGAGGAGGCAAAGCCCATGCACAAGAGACAGCAATTTCCAAACCTGATTTTCGGTGCGAGCCTACGACCGGAAGACGCCGCGCTCGCGATCATGCTCCTGCTCCCGTTCCTCATCTTCGTAATGTTGTTTATGACTCTCACAGCGCAAACGGCGCAGGCGCAGACCTACAAAGTTATCTACACCTTCACCGGCGGAGCGGACGGGGCAACCCCTTATGCCGGCGTGACGTTGGATAAAGCAGGAAATCTCTACGGAACAGCCTTCTTCGGCGGCGATCTGGCGTGCGATGCCCCCAATGGCTGCGGCACGGTCTACAAGCTAACGCATAAAGGCTCCGGTTGGACTTTTAACCCTCTCTACAGCTTTGCCGGGGGCAGTGATGGGGCTGGTTCATCAGCCAGAGTAATCTTCGGCCCGCACGGCACTCTCTATAGCACGACCTGGATGGGCGGAACCGGAACCAATTGCTCCTATGGTGGGGGCGCTACGAGCTGCGGCACGGTTTTCAATCTGAGACCTTTCCCGTCAGTTTGCAAAACCGGACTCTGCCCCTGGATGGAAACCGTGCTCTATGATTTGACGGGATATCCAAATGATGGAGGCCTTCCCTTCTTCGGTGACCTTCTTTTCGACCAGGCAGGTAACGCTTACGGCACGACGTATGAGGGGGGTGGTTCTGACCTTTGTGGAGGGGATGGCTGCGGTACTGTTTACCAGTTGACGCCTTCAGGTAGCGGCTGGACGGAAGGCGTTCTTCACAGCTTCACCGGGCCCCCCGACGGTGAGAACCCTTACAGCGGCGTGATCTTCGACCAAGCCGGCAAGCTCTATGGCACGACGTCCTCCGGAGGAACAGGCGGGGGCGGAGTAGTTTACCAGTTGACGCCCTCAGAATCCGGTTGGACGGAGAAAGTTCTCTATAATTTTCAAGGTGGGCCCGACGGAGCAGCCCCCATCGCTGGCCTGATATTTGACCAGTCGGGCAACCTCTACGGCGCCACCTTCAGCGGGGGCGGGAATGGCGGCGGTACGGTTTTCAAGCTGACGCCCTCCGGTGGCACCTGGACGTATTCCGCACTTTATTACCTTAGCGGACCACCCGCGCGCGTCTGCGGGCCGGAGGGCACTCTCGTCATGGACGGGGCGGGCAATCTCTATGGCACAACTCTGTGCGACGGCATCTATAGCTTTGGGAGCGTTTTCAAGCTGACACCCTCAGGTGGCAGTTGGTCGTACACCTCGTTGCACGACTTCACTAACGGCAGCGACGGGAGGTATCCGTATAGCAACGTGGCATTCGACGCGAACGGTAACCTCTACGGCACCGCCTCTGCCGGCGGCTCACAGGGCTTCGGTGTCGTCTGGCAGATCACGCCGTAACTGAAATTCTGTGGCTCCGCGGGGCGCGCTGCGGCAATCACCGCAGAAAAATCTCGCCAAGAGTTTCTTGGCGGAAACGCTTCTCGGTGGAAGCGGCGGACAAGCGTACTCTCCGTGCCACCGTCGTGAAATTACTTCTTCCCGCGATACAGCCCCGCAATGCCGAAAGTGTACGGCGTCCAGGAGACGTCGCGGAAGCCGGTAGCGCGCATGCGTTCCAGCATCTCGTCGGGCGATGGGAAGCGCAGCACCGAAGCAGGCAGGTACGAATACGGCCCGCGCACGCCTGAGATGAGCGTGCCAATGGCGGGCAGCACGCGGCGAAAGTACACGCGATAAAGCTTGCCGAGCAGGCCTTTAGGCTCGCCGAAATCCAGGATACCAACCTCGCCGTTGGCAGCGAGCACGCGATAGATTTCCGCCAGTCCGCGATCGTAGTTGGCGAGATTGCGAAATCCGAAGGCCGAAGTCACCAGTTGAAACTGGCCAGTTGCGAACGGCAGGTGCAGCGCATCGGCCTCGACCCAGCGAAGGTTCTTCCCTTTGGATTTCTGCTCTGCGAGCACCAGCATGGCGTGGGAGAAATCGGCGCCAATAATTCGCGTTGGAGCATCGCCAACGCGGCGGTGCAACGCGAATGCCATGTCACCAGTACCGCAGCACAGGTCAAGCACCCGCGCGCTAGGGCGCTGCAGCACCTCGGAGAAGACACGCGCGGTACGGTTCCACCACAGGCGGTCCACATTCATCGAGAGGACGTGGTTCAGCAGGTCGTAACGCGGTGCGATGGAGGTGAACATGTCGCGCACTGCGTCGGCGGCCGCGGCCTCGTCGCGCGTTCCGGGCGGAGCGGCGCCGATGATGCGGTCACCGGACCGTGTAGTGCTTTTATCGTGAATTGCCATTATGCGCTGATAAGGACTTTGCTTCCTCGATCGCCTGCAGAATCACCCGCTCAGAGACGCCCTTCACCACTTCCACCGTGCCCATCCCGGTCGCCAGCACAAAGTGCGGCACGCCGCCGACAGTCTTCTTGTCGGCGAGCAGCCGTATCAGAATTCGCCTGCCCTGCGCCTTGAACTTAGGCAACGGCCCGTAAGCGAACACAGTCGCAATGATGCGCTGGGCGGTGAGTGAATCGGTCTTGTCTAGTGCGTAGCCAATGAGTGCGGCCGCAATCATGCCCCAGCCGACGGCCTCGCCGTGCAACAGCTTCCTGTAGCCGGTTTCGGCTTCCAGCGCGTGGCCGATGGTGTGCCCGAAGTTCAGGATGCGGCGCTCACCGCTCTCGCGCTCGTCGGCCCTGACCACCTCTGCCTTAACGCGAATGCATTCCGTGATCAGTTTCTCCAGCAGTGCGCCGTCGCGGCGTAGCAGCGCGTCACGCTCGGACTCCATCAGATCGAAGATTGCGGGATTGCGAATGACGCCGTACTTCATCGCCTCGAACAGCCCGGAGCGATATTCGCGCTCCGGAAGCGTCGCCAGCACATCCGGATCGACGAGCACCGCCAGCGGCTGATGGAATGTGCCGATCAGGTTCTTGCCGGAGGCCAGGTTCACTCCGGTTTTGCCACCAATCGCCGAGTCAACCTGCGCCAGCAGCGTGGTCGGAATCTGCACCACGGGCACGCCGCGCATAAAGACCGACGCAAGAAATCCGCCGACGTCGCCCACCACTCCGCCGCCAAGTGCGAGGATCACCGAGCGCCGGTCCGCGCCCCTTTTTACGAGCTTCTCCGCAAGCTTTTCCAGTTGCGACAGCTTCTTGCTGCGCTCGCCGTCGGGCATCTCCAGGATTTCCAGCTTGCGCCCCGCGCGGCTGAAGCTTCTCTGCAGCGTGCTCCCCCAGTGCTTGCGGATCTTTGGGGAAGTCAGGACGAAGACGCGCGACTCCGCGGGAATAACGTCGCGCAGAACGGTTGCGGCTGAGCGCAGCAAACCGCTCTCCACCACCACTTCATACGAGCGCCAAGGAGTTTGGACAGAGATGCGTGTCAAGCAAATAGTGTAACGGATGGGGACCATTCCCCATTTGGCATCACCCCTGATTAGCTGGCTCCCGTGCTCTTGCTAAGTGCTACCATGAACCCGTGAAAGCTCTTCCGTCCGAAACCGACTTCATTGTGGTGGGCGCGGGTATTGCCGGCCTGCGTGCGTCGGTGGAGCTTGCCTCCGCAGGCCGGGTGCTGTGCGTGGCCAAGCAGGAGGTGACGGAATCCAACACTCAGTATGCGCAGGGCGGCATCGCGGCGGCACTCAGCGATGAGGACGAAGTTCGCCTGCATCTGGAAGACACGCTGAAGGCCGGCGACGGC
>JBKQKT010000180.1:0-3719 GCA_052147365.1 Candidatus Korobacteraceae bacterium
AATAGGTCTGATTGCGATCCAGGAACTCACCAAGGACGCCCAAAGAAGTAGTCACGTTAGGCTGCAACACGTTGCCTACGAATACCATTCTCTTGACCAGCTTCTGGATGCCTATGTGCGCTTGAAAGAAGCGGATATCAAACCGCTTCTCTCTGCCGATCACGGGGCGACAACGTCAATGTACTATGCGGACCCGGACGGTAACAGCGTGGAACTGTTCGTCGATAACTTTGGAGATTGGGGAAAGTCCGGACACTTCATGAGAACGTCGCCAGAGTTCGCCTCCATGCCCATGGGTACGTTTGTCGACCCGGAAAAGATGGTAGCGGCTCGCACAGCCGGCGTTGCGCCTGGCGAGATCCACCGCCGTGCCTACGCCGGAGAGCTAAGCCCTGACCAGCCTGTCGACCCGCGTGTCTTGATGTAAGCGCGAGCACGCTTCGAACTTGGCGTTGATCCGAGTCCGGCTATGCGGATTCTGACTGGCGTTAAACACCTGCCGCTGTAAATGTTATTCACGGAGAATAGGAACAATCTGCGCTCAAGGGTACTCCGAAATATCTGGTCCTTGCCGGTCCTTTAGGAGTCGCATGGCGGCCAGCGGCATTTCGATTCGAGCCAACATTTATCCCGGGTGGTCGGCAAACCAGAAGTTGGCCGGAAACCGGCTTGTCGGAAGTGCCGAACCGGGTAGCCGGGCACATTGTTGGCGGCTCAAAACTGGGCCGAAAAGGTTTCCTTTCGGCACAAGCAGAAAAACTCGTCACCAATTCGTCACCAAAACTAAGCTGTTTAAGGGCGTTTTTGCGGAGTAATGAAAACGGAAAAGCAAGACAGACAAAGGGTTCTAGGTTATTGACCTCAAAATTGACACGGTAGAGGTCAGGGGTTCGAATCCCCTCGTGCCTACCATTTCTTTGACAGAATCAGCTTGCACCGGCGCCTCCGGCCGTGCCCAAGAACTTGGCAACAGCGATTTCCAGATTAAAGTGCATAGCATCGCTGCCCAGCATCTGTCCGAGCTGTGATTTTTGGATCATGTCGAACACGGTTGGGTTCATCCCAACCAGCCAGACCGCGATGCCACTATCGCGCTGTCTCTTAACGCCCTCGGTCAGCATCTTCAAAGCCGTATATTCGAGGTCGGGAACACCCCTGAGGTGGACGGCCACGATTTTCGGCTGCGATTCCTCTACCAATGCTTTCATTTTCTGCGCAATCTGTGAGGCATTCGCGAAAAACACTTGTCCCTCCAGCCTCAGCAGCAGCAAGCCCGGGAATGTTTCATCTTCGGGGTGTTCTTTCGAACGCGGCCGGAAAACATTGGTGCCCGGCTTGCGGCCAAGGACGTATACGGGGGGATCAGCCAACCGGTAAGCAAGCGCCACCAGGGAGACGATGATGGCTACGATTATCCCCTTCAGAGTTCCCACCAGCACCACACCCGCAAACGCGACGAGGGCCCAGATGAATTCGGTTCGACGAACACTGAGAATCTCACGGAACTCCAGTGGTTTGATCAATTCGACCGAATAGACGATCACTACGGCGGCGAGCGTGGCTTGCGGCATTAGGGCAAGCAGCGGGGCCAGCAGAAGCATCGTCACCAGCGTCATGGCTGCGGTCACCAGTTCCGATAGCTGCGTACGTGCTCCCGCCAGGCGGTTTACCGCTGTCTGACTGGTGCCGCCGCCGCTGGGCATTGCCCCCAGAAGCGCGCCACCCGCATTGGCCAGTCCAGTGGCCACCAACTCACGGTTGGCTTGCGGCGAGGGCTCGTCATTTCTGGCGAACGCACGGGCAGCGGCTATGGTCTCGATAAAACTCATCAGGGCGATGCCTAAGGCGCCGTGCCAGAGTTGCGCTGCCAAAGAGAAGGCGGGAGCAATTGGCAATGGCAAACCTTGCGGTATGTGGCCGACCAGTTCGACCCCACGTGCATGCAGGTTTAGCACGTAAGCGGCAGTAGTGCCTGCGGCCACGGCGAGGAGCGGAGCCGGCGCCTTCGGAGCGTAGTGCTGGATTGCGATCAGTAGCGCGATCACTGAAACGCCCACCGCCAGCGTGGCTAGCGACGTACGGGGAATTGCTTGAATTGTGGCCAACAGGTTTTGGACGAACGCACCCCTGGTGAAATGAACACCGAGGATCTTCGGCACTTGGTCCAGAACGATTACGACTCCTATCCCGGCCTTGAAGCCAACCAAAACGGGTTCAGAAATAAAATTGGCAACAAAGCCCAGCCGCAGAATGGAAGCGAGCACGAGAATGGCTCCGACCAGCAGTGTCAGCATAGCGGAGGCCGTCAGAAGCGAAGCCGGGTCGCCGTTGGGGACCACCTCGCCAAGTTCGGCGGCGGTAAGAATCGCCAGTGTTGTCGTGGTACTTACGCTGAGGGCACGCGAGGTTCCCAACACGGCGTAAATCACCATCGGCAGAAACGCCGTGTAACAAACCAACCTGAACTGGCAGACCCGCAATCGTGGCATAGGCCATGGCCTTCGGGATGACCACGGCTGCGGTGGTCAAGCCAGCGATCAGGTCCGGCCGTACCCATTCCTTCCGGTACGAGACCAGCCAATCGGGGAATATTGAGCTCGACCTGCTGGCTTTTTCGAGTGTCACGATGATCCTCCGAAGGATAGAAGTCCTCGCTGGCCATCGAAACCGTGAAGACAGTGTCTTCCTGTATTTGGTAGGCCAGGACGGGGATCATTACGTCCCGTTTCTAACGGTCACGCCAGGGCGCACGCTACAGCGATGGTTGCAAACATCAACGACATGACTCTTAACAGCAGGTAAAGGGCCACATCCGAATGCCTGCAATTCCAGAATGCCCAGTCACTTAGTTATGACCACCGCAAACCACACGCCATATTTGGCGACAGCTTGCTGCCCGGATTCGGTCAGTGCCCTTTCTACGTCATGCAGTGTCTGCATTGGAGCTATCAAGGTAACTGACACTCGGCGATTTTTCATGCACTTGCAAGTGGCTCACGTCTGGCAGCCGAAATGCCATATGAAGTATCGAGATTCGATTTGCTCCACAGGTTAGATGAGGACATCACAGAATATCCCTGGGAGATTATGAACGATATCGTCCAATTTGTTCTGAAGCATGGCTACCCAATACTGTTCGCTGCCTTATTCGCGCACCAGCTAGGCTTGCCGGTACCGGGACCTCTGTTTCTGCTCGCCGCCGGGGCGCTCGCAGCCGCCGGGAAGTTGGGCCTCCTCGCCGTGCTCGGCTTGGCGATCGTTGCCTCTATCCTGGGTGACTGGCCATGGTACGAGGCGGGTCGGCGGGGTGGCGACAAGGTGTTGCACTTCATTCACCGCCTCGCGCGAGATCCTGACGCCCACGACCGCAGGGCGAAAGCGACCTTTGCGCGGTATGGGCCTCCGATTCTCGTCATCGCGAAGTTCGTCCCCGGACTGGATGCGGTAATGCCTCCCTTGGCCGGGACATCACGCACCAGCCGCCTCCGCTTTCTGGTCTTTGATGCAGTTGGCGTCGGCCTCTATTCATGCACCTATGCCGGACTCGGCTATGTCTTCAGTCATGACTTGGAGCGCGCGGCGGCCTTCGCCGGCAGAACGGGAACAGTTTTGGGGGGACTCGCGTTGGGTGTACTCGCTATTTACGGCATTCGCAAGCTGGTTCGCGGGCGTCTCCTTAACACGCGAGTTTCGGCCTGCGCGGACCACAACAGTTGAAG
>JBKQKT010000181.1:0-8037 GCA_052147365.1 Candidatus Korobacteraceae bacterium
TGTGCCTGAATCGTTGCGTCCGATTCCTGGTTAGCTTGACAGCAACAGCGGAAAAGGACAGTACCAGAATATGGCGCAAGATATAGAAACTAAGTAACTTACAGGTAAGCAATAGTGGCGCAAGGACTTATCTGGCAAGAAAGGCCGATTCTTGGCCGTTCTGCAGGCATTTAAAGAATGCATGCCTTCATGTTAGCAATCTAGCTTCCCCCTATTCCGGGTCGTGCCAGCCACCGATATCGGCGGCCAGTTCGCGCGAGTCCGGCGGCCCCCAGGTGCCCGGCTCGTATATCTCTGTTGGGCAGCAGTCACCCAGGATGGGATCGACGATTGCCCATGCCGCCTCGACCGCGTCCTGACGCACAAACAGCTCCTGGTCGCCCTTCATGGCGTCGGTAAGGAGCCGCTCGTAGGCCTCCATCTCGTCGCTGGCGTTGTACTTCACCGCCGAAAGCTCGACCGGCATGGGCACCAGCAGCGGGCCTGGTTGCTTCACACGTGCGCCCAGGCTCAGCTCAAAATCAGGCCCAAGGCGGAAACGGAAATAGTTGCGGCCGGTCGTGCCCATTTTGCTGAGCGGGGGTTTGCGCAGCTTCACGAAAACTTCTGTTGCCGTTACCGGCATGCATTTGCCCGCGCGGATGAGGAACGGAACTCCCGCCCAGCGCCAGGAATCAATCGCCAGCCGGACGGCGGCGAATGTCTCCACGTCGGAGTTGGGCGCAACCCCGGCTTCGTTACGGTATCCGCGGAACTGGCCGCGGACAAGGTGCGCCGGACTGAGCGGCGGAATGGTACGAAACACCTTCACCTGCTCGTCGCGCACCGAGTCCACGTACATCGCCGTCGGCGGCTCCATGGCCAAGAATGAGACCACCTGCAACAGGTGGTTCTGCACCACATCGCGGATGGCCCCGGCCTCCTCGTAGAATTTGCCTCGGCCCTCCACGCCGAACGATTCGGCCATGGTGATCTGCACGCTGTGAACGTAGTTGCGGTTCCAGATGGGCTCCAGGAAGCTGTTGGCGAAGCGGAAGATGAGCAGGTTCTCGACCGCTTCCTTGCCGAGGTAGTGATCGATGCGAAAGATGTGGTCCTCTGGAAATGCCTGATGCAGGGTTTCGTTGAGCTGGCGCGCCGAAACCAGGTCGCGGCCGAAGGGCTTCTCCACAACCACGCGTGCGTTCTTCGCGCACCCTGAGCCCGCCAGCCCCTTGACCACTACCGGGAACATAGTGGGCGGTATCGCCAGGTAATGCGTAGGCAGTTGGGCGTCGCCAAGCTTGGCGCGCAAAGCATCGTACATTTTGGCGTCCATGTGGTCGCCGCCCATGTAGCTGAGCAGCGAACATAACTTGGGAAACGCCACCGGATCTACCCCACCCCCGTATTTGGTTACGCTGTCGCGGGCGCGCTCCACCAACTGTTCGGTGGTCCAGTTCGACCTCGCCACGCCGATGATGGGCACGTTGAGCGTGCCGTGCTTCACCATGCTTTGCAGGGTAGGGAAGATTTTTTTGTGGGCCAGGTCGCCGGTGGCGCCGAAGAAAACGAATGCGTCGGAAATTTGTGGCATGAGTCCCTCTTAGACAACGGCAGGTGCTTGAAACAGTGTATCCGCAGCGTAGAAAGAACGGTAACCCTTGCCAGCCGCAGAAAATGAATAAACGGTGAATCGGCTAGCTAGTCCAGGCTGCCCTGCTCGATGACGACGTTCTCGCGCACGATCAAGCGATGCGCGGCCATTTCCCGCAGTTTGGGCAGCACCCGGTTGACATGCTCATCGGTGTCAACGAAGGTGATAACAACGGGAAGCTCTCCGCCACCCTCGACCAGATGCGCCGTCTGCACCCGGCTTCGCCCTTGAAACCCTGCGACCGAGTGGAAGGCCACTGCTCCGGCCACGTTTTCCTGACGCAAGTACCTCAGCACCTCCAGATGCAGGGGACGGTGGCGCCAGGAATCGCCCTCGGTGAGATACATGGTTACTTGTACCGCCATAGGAGTTGCCATTTTACAACCACCGCGCAACCGCCGCGCCGGCCAGCACGGCAGCCAGGCACAGAGCGTTGCTGGCAAGGATGTTCACGGCCATCAGCAACCATTGCCCCTGCTCCACGTAGGCAAATGTTTCGAAAGCGTAGCTGGAGAAAGTTGTATACGATCCGCAGAAACCGATGGCGATCAAAAACCGCCAGCGCGGGTCGAACAGCATCCGTTCTCCCGCCAGGATAAGGAAGAACCCGAGCAACAGGCTGCCCGTGACGTTGATGACCAGTGTGCCGTAGGGGAAGGCGGCCGAGAATGTGCGGGCGATATATCCGCTGATGAAGTAACGGGCGCTGGCGCCGACTATCGCGCCCAAGGCTATCCAAAGGTAGGCCACGATGGAGTTCTCCACACTAGTTTGTAGGAGTTATCAGCCCGCGGGCGGTTAAGGGCGAACTCCATCGCCAGGCTTCGAGTTTAACCCGCAGGGCGAGGGAGGCTCAAGCACCGACAGCCGGAAGCTCCTGTACCATATTCAGACAGCCAATGAGCGCTCCCAGCTCCATCCAACACAGCAGCGAACGCTTGCTCGAATTTGATCAACTTCGGCAGGTACTCGCGCTTTACACAGCTTCCCCGCTCGGACAGGCCCACGTGATGCAACTCACGCCATCGCGTGAGCGTCAATGGATCGACGGGCAGCAGCAATTGACGGAAGAACTCCGCGGATACAGGCGCTCCGGCGGTCGCTTTGATTTCACCGGCCTACTTGATCCCACACTGCTGATCAACAAGGCTTGCATTCAAGGCGCTGCGCTGGAGATCGCGGAGATTCGCGATCTGGTGCTGGTAGCGGACCGTGCGGCCGAGTGGCGGGAGGTTGCCTTGCATCCGCCGGTTGCCGTTCAAAGCAAGTGGCAGGCGGTGCACGAGCTTTCGCAAACCCTTCGCGACTTTACGCCCTTGCTGCGCTATTTCCGCAACAAGATCCTGCCGGTTGGCACGCTGGACGACCGCGCTTCGCCTGAACTGGCGCATATTCGCCGCGAGATTGAGAAACAGAAGCGTTCCATCCAGGAATCGCTGCACTCGCATCTGAAGCGGCTTTCCGATGGCGGGGCCGTGCAGGAAGAGCTGGTCACCATTCGCGGCGAGCGCTTTGTGATTCCGGTGAAAGTGGAGCACCGCCGGCGGGTGCAGGGTGTGGCTCATGGCGCATCGTCCAGCGGTCAGACGGTGTTTATCGAGCCGCTAGAGACCATTGAGCAGAACAACGAGCTCGTACGCCTTTTCGACGAAGAGCAGGCCGAGGTCCATCGGATTCTGCTGGAGATGACGGCGCGACTTGGGGAACAAGCCGATGGGCTGAAGATCGCCGTCGAGGTGCTCTCAGAATTGGAGCTGCAGTTCGCCAAGGCGCGCTTTGCGGAAGAATATGATTGCGTGGCCGTGACGCTGTTGCCCAGAGGGAATGGGAAGTCATCAGAGTCTGCGGAGCCCAACTCACCGGCCGTTGCGCCCGACGCAAATTGCTGTGATGCGCTTGTCCTGCGCAAAGCGCGGCATCCGCTGCTGGAGCGCACACTGAAACCGAAGGGCATTACTGCCGTTCCCCTGACTGTCGAACTGGACCGCGATCATCGCCAGCTTGTCATCAGCGGTCCGAATGCGGGCGGGAAAACCGTGGCCCTGAAGACAGTTGGACTGCTGGCACTCATGGCGCAGTCCGGCATTCCCGTCCCGGCTGAACGCGCCGATATGCCGATCTTCGACGCGGTCTTCGCCGATATCGGTGACTACCAATCGATAGAGCAGAACCTCTCGACCTTTTCGGCGCACGTCACCAACATCGATTTCATCTCGCGCCACGTAACCGCGCACTCACTCGTGCTGCTGGATGAGCTCGGCTCGGCCACCGATCCCGAGGAAGGCGCCGCGCTAGGGGTCGCCATCGCCGATTACTTCCGGCGTGGAGCTTGTCTTAGCGTCATCTCCACTCACCACACCGCGCTGAAAGTTTATGCAGCGAACACGGAGGGGGTGCTCAATGCTGCGGTCGGCTTCGATGAGCAGACCCTGGGGCCGACCTTCGAGCTGCGCATCGGCGTACCCGGCGCGTCAGCGGGCATCAACATCGCACAGAACCTCGGGCTCAATCCTGAAATCACCGCCGCAGCACGACAGAGGATGACTTCGCAGGCGCAGGACGTTTCGCGCTTCCTTGACCGGCTGCACGCCGAGCTGCGTCACGTTGACGGCGAACGCGCAGCGCTGCATACGCGCGAGCAGGAAATTGCTCGCGAGCGCAACCATCTTGCCAGCGAAGGTCGCAAGGAACAGCGCGACAAGGTGCGCGAGTTGGAGAAAAAGCTGGAGAGCCTGCTGCGCGATTTCGAGTATCGCTCGCGCGAGACCGTCAACGCGGTGCAGGACCGCGCCCTGGCGCTCAAGCTGTCTAAGGAGGCCGAGCGCCGCATCGCCAAGTTGCGCCGCGAATTCCGCGAGCAGTTTGACTCCACCGTGGTGGCGCATACGACCGGTGCTGATGCCGGCGATCCTCATGCACAACAGCACGTGGTGAAACACATCTCCGTGGGCGATACCGTGCGCCTCAAGTCCTTGGGCCGCGATGGCAAGGTGCTGCGCTACTTCGACGACGATACTTTTGAGGTCGCCGTTGGCCCGATGAAAATGAAGGTTGCGCGGGACGATGTTGCGGAGGTGGTCGCACACGCCGGCGAGAATCCCGTGGCAGCAGCCCGCTCCCGCGGCATCAATGTGTCGCTCGCGCGCGAAAACGATAGTGTGCCGACTGAAATCAACGTGATTGGCCAGACGGTGGATGAGGCCACTAGCGCGGTGGAAAAGTTTGTTGATCGCGCGTTTCTGGCGGGCGCTCTGCGACTCCGCGTGGTGCACGGAAGCGGCATGGGCATTCTGCGCAAGGCGCTACGGCAATTCCTGCAAAGCCATCCGCACGTCGCCCATGTAAGTGAGCCTCCGCAGAACGAGGGCGGCGGAGGCGCGACGGTGGTGGAACTGCGAACGTGAGAAGGCCGCTTTTCGCGATCGCTTATTGCTCTGTCATCCCGAGCGAGGACTTTAGTCCGAGTCGAGGGATCTGCGGTTGCTCTTGCCCCAGCCAACCACGGATCCCTCCACTCGGGGCTGAAGCCGCTCGGTCGGGATGACAAGGAAAAGGCCGAACAGCGTAAACTGAACGCTGCGATGGGCAAGTTCTCCCAAACCATCAAAGGCTACATCTGGTGGACGTATCCGCGCGGTGGCGTCCACTACGACGTAATGGTCACTATCATCCTGGCCTTCATTTTCCTTACTCCGCTTTGGGTCAACTTTCGCGACAAACCGCAGGAGCGTCCGCCGCGTCAAACTGAGGTCGTGGTGCAGCAGGTGAATGACGGCTTCCTCTATAAGGTGGACGCCTCGGCGGTGAAAGCGGACAGCGACGCCGACATTCGCGAATCGCTGCAGCGCATCATCGAACCGGTCGCTGGCGAGATTACGATTGACCGGTACGAAGCCGTGCGCGACAGTAAACACGAGGTAGTTGCCTACGAAGTCTGGGGACATCGATGACAGCAGCCATTAGCAATCAGCAATCAGCGAGGGTTCCGCAAGGTGGCAACCGGGCCCGGTACTCCCTTAGAACTGCGCTGAGTGTGGTTGCGCTTTGCCTTGTCGCAACTATGATCGTCCAGGCGCAGAACCTCGAATCTGTGCTTGCCTCGATGGACAAGGCTGCCGCCAATTTCCATAGTGCGCAGTGCGACTTTGTGTGGGACCAGTATCAGAAGGTGGTTGACGATCACGATTACCAGAAGGGCACGATGTACTTCCGTCGCCAGGGTAACGATGTGCAGATGGCCGCTAATATCGCCTCTCCCGCGAAGAAGTATGTTCTCTTTACTGGCGATCTGGTGGGCGTCTATCAGCCCTCGATTGACCAGGTCACTGAATACAATCCGGGCAAGAACAAGGGCGACTTCGAGAGCTATCTGGTGCTGGGCTTCGGCGGAAGTGGGCGTGGCCTCGCAAAGTCATTCGACGTGAATTACGCAGGCATGGAGCAGGTGCAGGGCGTGAACGCCGCCAAGCTCGAGCTCACGCCCAAATCGCAGCGGGTAAAAAGCATGTTCTCGACGATCACGCTGTGGATCGATCCGGCGCGCGGCGTTAGCGTACAGCAGATGTTTCAGGAACCTTCCGGTGATTACCGCTTCGCCAAGTACAGCAACATTCAACTGAACCAGAAGATTCCCGGCGATGTGTTCAAGCTGAAGACCACGGGACATACCAAAGTGATTAAACCAAGTGGTTAGTGGATAGTGGATAGAAAAGCAGCAAATTTCGGGCAGAGAATATCGTTTGAAACTATCCACCATCCACTGAAGTTCGAAGTTTCTGCACCCGTTCCGCCATCGCCCACTTCAATTCTTCGATCCCTTTGCCCGTGACCGCGGAGATGGGAAACAACTCCAGCTTCTTGCGTTTGCAGTAGCGCTTGAGTTTGTCGAGCTTTTCCTGGTTGACCGCGTCGACCTTGGAGGCGACGACGATCGTCGGCTTGGAGTCTAGGCCGGCGCCGAAGCTGGCCAACTCGCGGGTGATTACCTCATAGTCCTGCACCGGATCGGGGCGGCCACTGGCGTCGGATACATCCACTAAATGCGCCAGTAAACGTGTGCGCTCGATGTGTTTCAGGAACTGCGTGCCCAAACCCGCGCCTTGGCTGGCGCCCTCGATGAGTCCGGGAATGTCGGCCACAACGAAGCTGATATCGTCAGGCGGCTCCCCAACCAGCACCACGCCGAGGTTTGGCTCCAGCGTGGTAAAGGGATAGTCAGCAATCTTCGGCCGCGCCGCCGAGATGCGCGAAATCAAGGTACTCTTGCCGGCGTTGGGATAGCCGACCAGCCCGACATCGGCCAGCAGCTTCAGCTCCAGCCGCAGCACGCGCTCCTCGCCGGGATGTCCTTCTTCATGCTCACGCGGGGCCTGGTGGGTAGAGGTAGCGAAGCGTGCGTTACCGCGACCGCCGCGACCACCACGTGCGATTACGATTCGTTCGTCAGGCCGCGAAAAATCGTGCACCCGTTCACCGGTGGTCTCGTCGTAAACGATGGTGCCGACCGGAACTTTCAGTACGACGTTCGCGCCCTCGCGGCCGGTCTTGTTGGAGCCTTCGCCGTGGCGTCCGCGCTCGGCCTTGTATTCGGGGTTGAAGCGGAAGTGTACCAGCGTGTTGTGGCGCTCGCTGGATTCCATGACGATGTCGCCACCGTGGCCTCCATCGCCGCCCGACGGGCCACCTCGGGGCACGAACTTCTCGCGCCGGAAGGCGAGGCATCCGTTGCCACCGTCGCCCGCTTTCACCCGAATTTTGGCTTCGTCAACGAACATCGAGAACCAGTGGATAGTGGCTATTGGTCAGCGGATAGTGTAGGCTTTTCGCCTTTCGCTATTTGCCATTCGCTCTTCGCTGATATCTTCCCGTTTGTCATCCCGACCGACGGCTTCAGCCCGAGCGGAGGGATCTGCGGTTCGCGGTTGCAACGAAAAAGCCTCGCCGGAACGAGGCCTTTGAGTAGTTGCTAGTCGCTAATTGCTAGTTGCTTTCCGGCGGAACCACCGAAACGAACTTCCCCATCTGCCCGCGGTTCTTGAACTCGACGATGCCGGTGATCTTGGCGAACAGGGTGTCGTCCTTGCCGCGGCCAACGTTAACGCCCGGCTTGATGCGCGTGCCGCGCTGCCGCACTATGATGGAGCCGCCCGAGATGAGCTGGCCTCCGAACGACTTTACGCCCAGCCGCTGCGCATTCGAGTCGCGGCCGTTGCGCGAGCTGCCTAAACCTTTCTTGTGTGCCATAAACTCTCCCTCGCATCGCGCCGTTAGCGCGGAGTCCAAAAATCCGGGGCCAAAGCCCCTCGTCAATTAAAAAGCACGGCGCGGCACGGCTGAAGCCGTGCCCTTCCACCTACGTCGTCAAGTCCTTGCCGTCCACATTGATGCCGATGATCTTCACC
>JBKQKT010000182.1:0-5138 GCA_052147365.1 Candidatus Korobacteraceae bacterium
TGCGGGACTCCAGCAGCGAGACGCGGGCGCCAAAGATCACTTTTTGGCAGGCCACGGGGGATGTCGAAGCGGAAGGCGGTGTGCGCTCGACGGACTTCTCCGGGCAGACCGGCACGATGCACCTGAGCAGTTCGCTGCCCGCGAATATTACCGCTGATCACTTGCAGGGAAACTCGAAGACGGGGCGCGCGCTGTATACGGGCCATGCGCGGCTATGGCAAGGGCCGTCTGTACTGGAGGCGGATTCGATCGAGTTGCTGCGAGGGACGCGAGTCATGAACGCGGTGGGCAAGGTCCGGGGCGTGTTTCAGCAGGAGACGACCGGACCCACGGCGAGTGGGCCGGCGGCGAGTGGGCCGGCGGCGAAGAAACAACCGGCGCTGTGGCATGTCGCCAGCGGGACACTCACTTACTGGGACACTGAGAGCCGTGCGCACTTGGAGAAAAATGTGGTTGTGCAATCGGAGGACCAGCGCATGCGAGGGCCGCTCCTGGATCTCTTCTTCACTCACGCGGAGGGCAACGAAGGCACGTCCCAGATCAGCCGAGCGGTCGGCACCGGGGGCGTGATCGTGGAACAAGGGGATCGGCGGGGTACCGCGGAGAGGGGCGTATACACCGCTGCGGACCAAAAATTCGTGTTGAGCGGAGGAAAACCCACGCTTTTTGACCCAGAACAAGGCACCACCAGCGGGCGTGAATTGACCTTCTTTTTAGCGGATGATACGATCGTGGTCGACTCGGGCAATGGTTCGCGCACGCTGACGAAACACCGGGTCCAGAAATAAGGGGACCGCCCAGCGATCCCGCGTGAAGAGGAATGCCCACACTCCAAGGCGTCGATCTCAGCAAGTCCTACCGGGGACGCAAGGTAGTTGATAACGTCGAGTTGGAAATCGGACAAGGGGAAGTAGTGGGTTTGCTGGGGCCAAATGGCGCCGGCAAAACGACCACTTTCTATATGATTGTGGGACTGGCGCGGCCGGATGCGGGGCAGGTGCTGCTGAATGGCCAGGATATTACCGACCTGCCGATGTACCAGAGGGCGCGCAGCGGCATCAGCTACCTCCCGCAAGAACCCTCGGTTTTCCGGCAACTTACCAGCGAAGAAAACCTTCTGGCGGTGCTGGAGACCCTGCCGTTGACGCCTGAGCAGCAGCGCGACCGCCTGGAAGAACTGCTGGCCCAGATGGGGCTGCAGACGGTACGCCAGAGCAAGGCCTACATGCTCTCCGGGGGTGAACGGCGGCGGCTGGAGATTGCCAGGTCATTGACGCTGCAGCCGAGCTTCATCTTGTTGGATGAACCGTTCTCTGGGATCGATCCCCTGACTGTCAAGGACTTGCAGGAACTGATCCGGGAATTGAGCCGGTCGGGAATAGGGGCGCTCATCACCGACCATAACGTGCGAGAAACCCTGAGCGTTACGGACCGCGCCTACATTGTGAATCATGGGAGAATCATGAAGAAGGGTACTCCTGAGGCTTTGAGCAATGACCCGGAAGTTCGGCGGGTCTACCTTGGCGACAATTTCCGGCTGAATTAGGTTTATGCTAAGGATTGCGAACGGGGACTAAGAGCGAAACCCATGGCCTGGCAGGGACTCAAACTTAACCTCAGAGTACAGCAGAAGCAGATTCTGACGCCCGGGCTTGTGCAGATGGTCAGCGTGCTGGCGCTGAACCGCCTGGAACTTCGCGAGATGATCAACCAGGAGATGATCGCGAACCCCGTTTTGGAAGAGCTTTCCGAAGAACCCACCGTCAGCGACAACTACAGCGACGAGACCTTCCTGAAGGCGGAAACCGAGAAGGTGCCCGAGAAGGAAGCCGCCAATCCCTTTGACGAGTTCGACGTCGGCGCCTTTTTCAACCAGTACCTGGACACCGGGGGAGATGGCGGCAAGTCGCAGGAGCGCGAGATTTCAGAGCGCCCCTCGTTTGAGAAGTTCCTTTCCTCGCCCGCGGGGCTGACCGACCATCTGGCCTGGCAATTGAGCGTGACGATCTGCTCCGATGCGGTGAAGGAAATCGTCGAGAACATCATCGGCAATCTGGATGAGAACGGCTACCTGACGGCTTCCGTGGAAGAGCTTTCACAGAATGGCAAGTACTCGCAGGACGATCTGGAGGACGGGCTGGCGGTGGTGCAGGAGTTTGACCCCATCGGGGTGGGGTCGCGGGACCTGCGCGAGTGCCTGCTGCTGCAGTTGAAGGCCTTTGATCCGCAGAACACGCTGGCGCAGCAAATTGTTTCCGAACACCTGAAGCAGGTGCAGTCCAACCAACTGAAGGAAATTGCGCGCGCGTTGAACCGGCCAATGGATATCGTCAAACACGCCATTGATACCATCAAGAAGCTGGATCCGCGCCCGGGGCTGCGCTACAACAAGACGGAACCCCGGCTGGTCGAGCCGGATGTGTACTTCCGCAAAGTGGACGACCAGTGGCAGGTCTTCCTGAATGAGGATGACATGCCACAACTGCGGCTCAGCCCCACGTACCGCAGACTGCTGGTGCGCGACGCCGCGGACAAGGAAGTGCGCAATTACGTGAAGGAACGGTTCACGGCGGCGATCCAGTTGATGAAAAACATCGAGCAGAGAAAGCACACGATCCTGCGGGTTTGCCAGTCCATCATTGCGCGCCAGGGGGAATTCCTGGACAAAGGCCCCGATGCGCTGAAGCCGATGATGATTAAGGAAGTGGCGGAAGAGGTCGGCGTGCATCCCTCGACGGTGAGCCGCGCGGTGGCCAGCAAGTACGCGCACACGCCGCAGGGAGTGATGGAGCTGCGATCGTTTTTCAGCGAGGCGGTGAATGGGCCGGAGGGCGGCGGGATGTCGCTGCTGACGCTGAAGCGCCTGGTCAAGAAGATGATCGACGAAGAAGACGCCACCAAGCCGCTGACCGACGATCAAATTGCCAAGAAGCTGGAAGACAACGGCATCCACGTGACGCGGCGGACCGTGGCGAAGTACCGCGAGGACATGAGGATTCCCAGCACGCACCAGCGCCGGGTGAAAAGCTGACTCTTAGCCTGCCGTGAAACGCACCTCACCAACAACACGAAACGCGCGAGCTTCGGGACGCCACCTGGTTATCCTCACGGGCTTGTCCGGCTCCGGAAAGAGCACCGTCCTCAAGGCGTTTGAGGACATGGGCTACAACTGCGTGGACAATCTGCCAGTCGAGCTGATCCCGATTTTCGCGGAACTGCACGCGGCGGGGGAAGGCGATTACCGGCGGGCGGCTTTGCTCGTGGATGCGCGCGAAGGGTTGCAACTGGAAAAGCTGCCGGGGCTCCTGGAACATCTGCGGCGCGATCATCCGATCACGCTGGTGTACATCGAGGCGCACGAGGACGCGTTGCTGCGGCGCTATAGTGAGACGCGCCGGCCGCACCCACTGGGCAAGGATTTTTCGGTGCGCGAAAACCTGGAACACGAGCGCGCGCTGATGGAGCCGATCCGCAGGCTTGCGGACATGGTGATCGACACTTCGCAGTTCAACGTGCACGAGCTGCGGCAATTCGTGAATCAGAGGTTCCGCTCGAAAAGCCAGCGATCGCTGCTCATTTCGCTGGTGAGCTTTGGCTATAAGTTTGGGGTGCCGACCGATGCGGACCTGATGTTTGACGTGCGCTTCCTGCCCAATCCCCACTTTGTGCCAAGATTGCGACGGTATACGGGGCGGGACGTCAAGGTGCGCCGTTACATCCAGTCATTTCCGCAGACCGGAGAATTTCTGCGCCGGATACAAGGATTGTTGACCTACCTGATCCCCCACTACATCGAAGAGGGCAAGAGCTACCTGACCATCGCTTTCGGCTGCACCGGGGGAAGACACCGCTCGGTGATGATGGCGGAGTGGATGAAAAAGGCGCTGGAGAAGCGCGGGTTTGCGACGCGGGTGGTCCACCGGGACATCGAGAAGTAAAAGTAAAGTCAAACTGGGGATGCCCCCACTAGTCCGGTGATGGGTCAGTTTCCGATAACGTGACTGACCGGGACTTAACCTGAAACTGACCACCTTATGGCAACTGCAAGTCGAGGGCGTAAATTTCCTGCGTGCTGATGTCCCGGGGAAAAATGGGGGTATCGTTCGGTCCGAGCCCGGTCCAAGGCGCGTTGCCAAAAAACGGGTTGGCGAACAGACGGATCCTTTTCAAGTCGCAGACCCGTTCCAGCTTCGAGCCACTGATCCGCAGGCGAAAATAGCCGTTGTCTTTGCTGAACACTGTGTCGAAATACACGTAGTCGCTATCCCGCGACCAGGCAAGATAACCGAGAGCCAGGTTTGGTTCGGTTACCAACTGACGCCATGTTTTGTTCTGGACATCAAAGAGCATCAGTTTCTGATTATCGTAAGAGATTGCAATGATGTAGCGGCCATCTGGAGACCAACGAGGTCCAAAGCCTCCCTGGGAACCTGGCAGTTGCGAAATCTGGTGGGTTTCAAGGTTGAGCAACTGGATAAATGTCTTCTCGGCGCTCACCGGGTCATAGTGCCCAAAAGCAAGTGTCTTACCGTCTGGGGACCAGGTGGGATCTGTTTCTTGAACTTCGTCTTTCGTCACTGCCTGAGGGCTGCCACCATCTTTCGAAATCAGAAACAGTTTCCAGGGCTTGCCAATTGTTGCTGCCGAAAAGGCAATTTGCTGCCCGTCGGGAGACCAGTGAGGCAACGCCGCCGGGCTCGAGGTCGAGGAATTTGTAAGCTGTAGTCTAGCGCTACCGTCCACCTTGCTGCGCCAAAGGGTAAACTCAGGGTAAGTCACGTAAGTTACCCATTGGCCATCTCTCGAAAAGTCAATTTCACCCGCCGAGATCCCGCCGAGATAAGGAACATATTCGCCGGACTTCGCGTCGTAGCGTACCAGTTCTGCTCGCCCTTGAGCGCCGACCACGAACAGCTTCTTGCCATCTTTGCTGGGAAGTGGATTGGAAAATTGCAGCGGCCCGGTCGTCAGTTGAACCGGTTCGTGAGCCACTTTTTTCCACCACTCGGAACGCTCGCTTACAACCCAGATACTGTTCGAGCCGCCTTTGAAGCTTTGAAAGACGTAATACTTGCCATCAGCCGTCCAGTTGCCGCAACACTCGCTGGGGGGGTTGTTCCAACCGGGAAACAAAGGAT
>JBKQKT010000183.1:0-10433 GCA_052147365.1 Candidatus Korobacteraceae bacterium
ATGCGGCCTTCGTTCAGCGTCTCGATAGCGATCTTGTAGCCTTTGCCGACTTCGCCCAGCACGTTGTTCTTGGGGACACGGCAGTCCTCCATGATCAGCTCGCAGGTGCTGGAGGCGCGAATGCCCAGCTTGTCTTCTTTCTTGCCGACGGTGAAGCCGGGGAAGCTTTTCTCCACGATGAACGCAGTTATGCCTTTGTATCCGGCCGACGGATCGACCGTTGCCAGCAGGATGAACACGCCGGCTTCCTTGCCATTGGTGATCCACAGCTTCTGGCCGTTGAGCACGTACTCGTCGCCCTTCAACTCCGCGCGCGCCTGCAGCGCAAAGGCATCGGAGCCGGAACCAGCTTCGCTCAGCGCATAGGCGCCTACGGTGTCGGTGCACATGCGCGGCAAATAACGCTTCTTCTGCTCCTCCGTGCCCCAGCGCAGCAGGGCGTTGTTCACCAAGGTGTTCTGCACGTCAACCACGACCCCGGCCGACGGATCGACCGCCGAAAGCTCTTCAACAGCAAGGATGGCCTCGAAGAACGTGCCGCCTCCTCCGCCGTATTGCTCCGGAACTTCAATGCCCATCAGTCCAAGCTGAAAGAACTGGTCAATAATCGAGTGTTCGAACACGCCCTTTTCGTCCATCTCCTTCACATGCGGGCGGACGGACTCGTCGGCAAATTGGCGAACGGTACCCCGAAAAAGAACTTCATCTTCGGTAAGCGCAACCAGAGGAGCAGGCGCGGATGAGGCAGCAGCTTGTGCAGTAGCTTGTGACATGATGGCAGTCCTTGAATGGGATAGGAACCCTTGATTTTAGCACCGGGGCAGAACGCGGAGCGTCAGGAAACGCTATGGGAATTGTCATTACGAGCGCCTGATTCTGGCGCGAGGAATCTGCTTTTGCTCGGAGTCGTACCAAAAGCAGATCCCTCGCTTCGCTCGTGATGACAAGCCCCAACGCGATCAGGCCTCTCCACGATTGCCCCTCGAAGCCTTCCAGTGCTGCCGCTCATAAATCCGCTCCACCTCTTCGACGGTGTCAATGTCTGCGGGGGACTTGTCTTCGCGGACGCGAACGATCCGCGGGAAGCGTAGCGCGAATCCGCTGTCGTGACGGCCGGAGCGCATGATGGCGTTAAATGCCACCTCCAGCACGATCTTCGGTTCCACCTCGCGCAGGCGCCCGTGATCGGCCATGGTGTGCGCAAGAAACCACTGGGTCAGCTCGGCAATTTCCCTGTCCGTCAGCCCTGAATACGCCTTGCCAATGTTGACCAGCTCTTCCCCTCTGCGCACGGCAAAAGTGTAGTCGCTGAGCACGTGGATGCGCTTGCCGTGCCCGAACTCCGCCGCGGTTACGACCACGTCGAGCGTCGCCAGCTCGCGCTTTAGCTTTAGCCACCAGCGCCCTCGCCGTCCCGGCATATAGGGTGATTCGAGGTCCTTGATCATCAGCCCTTCGTTGCCGCGCTCCATGGCCCGCTCGAGGTATTGTTCGAGCTGTTGCGGCGAGTCGGCGCGCATCGCGGGCGCGCGAATGATCCACCCCGACTCGGCGCTGGCCTCTTCAATCTCCGGTTCAAACAGCAGGCTGCCCTGAGCGTTGACGACGGGCCGCGGAGCGACCCGCTTGGCCCCGGCAAACACCCGATCGAGAATGGCCGCGCGCACGGTCAAAGACTTATCGAGCGTCAGTTCGCCGTCGGCATAGATGACGTCGAAAACGATATAAGCCACCGGCACTTCGGCCATCATCTCGTGGCTGACCTGCTTGCGCCCTAACCGCTTCTGTATCTCGGAGAACGGCATCGCGCGTCCGCCTTCCGGATTGTCGCGCCAGGCAACGATCTCGCCATCGAGGATCACTTCGCCTGCAAACTCGCTCAACGGCGGCGTGAATTCCGGAAACGAAGACGTCACCTCGTCGAGGGTGCGGGAGAAAAGGCGAACCTGCCCCCCTCCGCAATGCGCCTGCGCGCGGATGCCGTCGTACTTGTCCTCCACCAGTGCGTGCTCGAAGTATTGAAAGGCTTCCTCCGCGTTTGCGGCGGCGCTGGCCAACATGAATCCAATAGGATGAAACAGCCGCATCCGTGGGTGCTCGAGACGACGGTCCGCCGCCAGTTTCAGCGTGGCTCCGATATCGCCCAGCAGCATGTTGGCGCGTTGCACATCCGCCAGCGGCCCGGCGTAGGCCTTGGCGATCGCCTCCTCGACCAGGCTCTCCTTCAGGCCAATGCGCAGTTCGCCGGTAATGATCTTTAGGATGTACTTGGCTTCGAACGCGGTCGCTCCTTCTAACAGCGACTTCAGCAGCGCCAGTTTCGCGGTAGCAGTGCGGGTCCCAGCAATCTGATCGAAGGTCCGGCGCACTTCCGAGAGTGTGATCGCGCTGGATGTCGGCGCTGTCGCCTGCAGCACATCCGCAGCCGCTGCGCCCAGGTCACCGCGCTCGCGATAGGCAGCGCTGAGCGCGGTTTCGTGGCCGCCCGCAATCTCGACTACCAATTTCCACAGTAGTGAGCCGCCGATCTGCAGTGTGCGCTCGTCGAATGCCGGGAAGGCGCGCCCGGAAAGAAAGACAGCCGAGATCGCCGCGTCGCCAATTTCACGCGCGCGCAGATACTCCGCCACGATCGCGGTCTTTTCCAGCTTCTTGGTCGTGGCGGCAATGCGCTCGCAAGTTTCGGCCAGTCGTTGCATGGTGAACAGCAGCTTTGGATGCCGCAGAGAGCGCCCAGGCATCGTTACATTACAGGCTAGTCTTCTGGAGCTCCGGAGCCTTATCACTCGGGAAGGTGACGTATGGCACAGATTTCCACTCCGGGAAAGCGCACGGTATAGTGCTGCGGCCTTACATCTCCTTGATGGTCGCTGCTGCGAGGCAGAGTACGCTCCGATCGCGGTCAAGCGTGGTCCCATCTCGCTTCATCTTCACCTTGAATATGAAGTGGGATTTACCTATCCCGAGCGTTATAGAACAGTATCCCTGCCGCGCGGCGATACCCAATTCTGTCAGAGCCTGCATCAAGCGTCGCTTTTCGCTCAGCGGCGTGCTAGCTCCTTACCACATCCCTTTTTCTGGAGGCTTTCATGCTTCACCTCGATACCGGTAATACCGGTTTCATGATTCTTTGCACCAGCCTGGTCATGCTTATGACGCCTGGCCTGGCGTTCTTTTACGGCGGCCTGGTGGGCCGAAAGAACGTCCTCGCCATCATGATCCAGAGTTTCGTTTCCATGGGCTGGACAACCGTTATCTGGTACCTGTACGGCTATTCGCTTTGCTTCAGCGGAGACTGGCACGGGATCATCGGAAACCTGCACAACGTCTGCCTGCGTGGCATCAATCTCTCCACGCCGTCTGCTCCGAACGACACCATTCCGGCAATGGTCTTCATTGCCTATCAGATGATGTTTGCCATCATTACCCCTGCTCTCATATCGGGTGCGTTCACCAATCGTGTAACCTTTAAGGCCTACTGCCTCTTCCTGACTGCATGGCTCACCTTCGTATACTTCCCCTTTGTGCACATGGTGTGGGGCGGAGGCATCCTGCAACGCTGGGGGGTTGAAGACTTCGCCGGCGGTATTGTGGTCCACAACATCGCCGGGATGGCTGCGCTGGCATCCATTCTTTATGTCGGCCGGCGCCGCGTGCTCGATCGCGGACCTCACAGCATTCCCCTGGTGGCCCTGGGCACCGGCTTGTTGTGGTTTGGCTGGTATGGTTTTAACGCCGGCAGCGAGATGCGCGTGGATTCAGTAACAGGGACGGCATTCCTGAACACTGACATTGCCGCGTCGTTCGCGGCCGTGGCCTGGCTGGTAGTGGCGTGGATCCGTGAGCGTAAGCCCAAGTTTCTCGGCCTGTTGACCGGCGCGGTTGCCGGACTTGCAACCATCACTCCTGCGGCGGGATATGTCTCGCCGACCACCGCCGTCATCATCGGCGTGGTCTCCGGAGTGGTTTGTTACTTCGCGGTCGAGATGAAGAACAAACTGCACTGGGACGATGCGCTGGATGTGTGGGGCGTTCACGGAGTCGGCGGCTTCCTTGGCATCGTGATGCTTGGGCTGTTCGCCAATAGTGCTTTCAATCCAGCCGGAACCAACGGTTTGCTGTACGGCAATCCCAGCTTCTTCATGAAGCAAGTGGTCGCGGTGCTTTTCTCGTCGGTGTGGGCATTCGGCTTCACTTACGCCATGCTGCGAATCATTAACGTGTTCACGCCAGTGAAAGTAACCGAAATGAGCGAGGAGATAGGCCTCGACGAGTCGCTGCACGGCGAACACGCTTACGAGACCCTCGAAGTGGAGGAGCTCTTTAACGGCGACCGTCGTATGGTCGAACACCTCGAGGTCGAGGAAGAAGGCGAGCTGGTCGGCCCCAGAAAGTAACTATGCCGGTACGGTTAGGGACCCTCCGCCGTTTACTGGGAAGAAGTGTATTGGCAGGGATGATGCTCGCTTCATCCCTGCCTCTTTTTGCGCAAGACGATCCTCCCGCCGCAACCAAGGCGTCGGTCAGCTCTGACCCTAGCGATGAGACGAAATCCTGGTGGCGGACGATCACCGTCAACGGCTTCGCGTCGCTCTCCTACGGGTACAACGCCAACCAGCCGTACGATCGTCTCAACCAATTTCGCGTCTTCGACTTCAACGACAACGAGCCCCAGTTGGACATGGCGCAACTGGTCATCCAACGCGCGGTCGAGAAGCGCAACCAGTTCGGTTTTCGGTTCAACATGATTGCCGGCTCCGGCGTTCCCGAGGTAACCGCAGCCTACGGAATGTTCCGCAACATGGAGACGGACGTCGCTCATCACTTCGACATCCCCGAACTCTACGTGAGCTACATCGCGCCACTGGGGAAAGGACTGCGCTTCGACACCGGAAAGATGGCCAGTCATCTGGGCTCGGAGATCATCGGCGGCTATGATGGCTACAACGACGAATTCAGCCGCGGATTCATCTTCGGCTTCGGCGTGCCCTTTACCTACACCGGAGTGAAGGCCACCTACGCCTTCAATTGCAAGATCACCGGCATGGTGGTACTGGTGAATGGATGGGACGAGGTTCAACGCTACAACCATGGCTATTCCTGGGGAAGCCAGATCACGGTGACTCCCACCAAGGCCACTACCCTCTACTTCAACTTTATTCACGGCCCTGAGCGTCCGCACGACGATCGCGACATACGCACCGTCGGCGAAATTGTCGGTAGCTGGAAGACGACGCCACGGCTGAATCTTGGCTTTGACGCGGTCTACGGCCACGAGCAGAATGGCGTCTGCCTCGGCCATGACGCCATCTGGAGAGGCTTGGCAGCCTATGTTAAGTATGGCTTCACACAGAAATTCTCTCTGGCGTTTCGGGGAGAGGTCTTCAACGACAGCGGAGGAACTCGCACCGGCGTGGACCAGACCCTCCAAGGCTACACCATCACTCCGGAATATGACATGGCCGCCAAGCTGTCTGACATAGCCTCATGGCTCAGGAATCTGGACGGCAAGTTCGTGGTTCGTGGCGACATTCGCCTCGATCATTCCAACCGAGATGTATTTCTGACCAGCGAGCCTGCGGTCCTTGTGCCGCATCAGTTTACCGTCGCGCTCAATCTGATCTACCTGTTTTAATGGTGTGCCGGGGCGGCCAGCGTCGCCTTGGTTTGTTACAATTTCGTGACAGCCGTCACTGACAACAACCAGTGGCAACAGTCAAATGGCAGGTGCTATGAAGAAAAACCCAGTAAGTCACGTGGCTACCATGCCACAGTCAAAAACCAAGGCGCCGGTTACCCCCAGTTGGGTAGGTCGCGTCCCGCAACTCAAGCCTAACCAGTATGCCGACGGCATGCCCATCCATAAACCCGAATACATCTGCTGCAAGCTCATCCTGCGGCCCAACAAGTTCCACTCGCGCGAGAGCTTCTTCGATTTCGGCAAGGTCTTTAGGGAGCCCGCCAAGGAGCACGGCGTAAAGTACACGACGGATGGCTTCATAGAACAGCCGGTTAAGATCCGCGAAGTGCTGTTCGTTGACACCGACGACTTCCGCCTATACAACAACGCCTTCATTCTGCGCCGTCGAATCCCCTACAAGGATGGCTTCCCCATCGGTGAGCCTGAGATCGTCTTCAAGTTCCGGCACCCCGACTTGCAGATGTGCGCGGAAACCGACATGCGGCCGAACATCCTGGGCGATCACCGCGTCAAGTTCAAGGTCCAGGCCCTGCCGCTCAAGGAGAAGCTCGGCGGCATCCGCCTGCTTTACTCCCACAACGTGCAGTTTCCGCGCTCCGCGATCGGTATTAGCCGGATTGGCCAGGATAGCGCGCTTGACATGGATGCAGTTGTCCACGTCTTCCCGGTGCTCGCCCGAGTGAGGAAGCACTCGGGAGAGAAGATCAAGCTGGTGAGCGACACCATCATCGAGGAAGTCCTCCAGGACATTGGGCTGCTCGATTTCGGCGACGGCCTCACCTGCAAGGCCAACGTGGCCATCTGGCGTACCCGCGGCGAGCACCGCCCGCTCATCGGCGAGTTCGCTTACCAGTTCCGCTTCCAGGACCGCGACAAACTCAGCAAAGATGCCCTGCGCCGTACCGAAGCATTCTTTATCGGGCTTCAGTACTCCGCCGAGGACTACATCAACTTGGGTGCCACCAAAACGGCGACCGTGTACCGTTTGCTGGGCAACCCACCCAAGTCGCACGAATGACCGTGTCGCCATCATTGTCGGCCAAGGCCGAGACGCTCGCGGAGCGGCTCGGCCTTTCTTACGAGCGTCTCCTCGGGGTCCGGTTCGCCATCAACGTATCAATCGCCAGCAGCATTGTCTGGTTCACTCTGGGTGCCCTTCAAGACACCACCCCGATCTGGGCGATTGCCTCCTTGGTTGCCGCCTCCGACCCCGAGCCTAAGCAGGCCCGCCAGCTTTTTCGCAGCCGCATCATCAACGTGCTGGTCGGCTGCGTCGTTGGCTTCGCCTTCCTTTTGCTCGGCAGCGGCAAGCCTCGGATGGTCCCTGTTGCACTTGGCATCACGGTCCTCGTCTCCACTTATCTGGTGCGTGTTAAGACAATGTGGCGTCAGGCACCTATCACCGCGGCGATTGTCATTGCCGCTAGTCTCGCCAGCGCCTCGTCCAAGGTTGGGCTGGAACGTGGGTTGCACAGGGTTGCGGAGGTGCTCTTTGGCTCCGTGGTAGGTATGCTGGTGAGCTGGCTCATGTCGAAGGTTTGGCTGGTTCGCAGCCCGGTTGGGCGAGCTGGAGCTGCGCTACGGATTTGATTCCGGGTGCTAATTGACACTGTCCGCGAAGCTGCTACTCTAAACACAGGGTTTCCGCTTCCTTCCGGGCTGGGAAACATCCAATCACTATGAGTTCTGTGCTTCGCCATCTGAGGTTCTTAGCGGCCGTCCAACTCTTACCGGCTTTGGAGAGCGGGGAGGAAACCCTGGTCGGAGGCCAAGCCGTGCTCGAGGGTGTCATGATGCGCTCGCCGCACGCCTGGGGTATCTGCGTTCGCCGGCCCGATGGCACCTTGGCGACGCACTCGGAGCCGCTGGATCGCCCCTCTGAGCAGCACAAATGGATGGCTTGGCCCGTCCTCCGCGGGTGCATGACGCTGGGCCACGCGATGGCGCTCGGCTTCCGTGCGCTGCGCTACTCGGCCAACGTTGCCATGGACGGACTGACCACCGAAGACGAGAAAAAGATCGAGGTCCCCGGCTGGGCGCTGGCCCTCAACGTCGTGTTTTCGCTCGGGTTCTTCATCTTCATGTACAAGTTCGTGCCCTTGTTTGCAGCCACCAAACTGAAGAATTCCTATCCCGCCTTTGGCAACCAGATCGCGTTCAACGTCGTGGATGGCGTTATCCGCATCGCGCTCTTCATTTTGTTCATCTGGGGCATATCGCAATGGAAGGATATTCGCCGCGTTTTTCAGTATCACGGGGCCGAACACAAGACGGTTTTTGCCTTCGAGGCGCATGATCCGCTGACCGTTCCAAACGCACAGTCGTATTCGACTTTCCATCCCCGGTGCGGCACTAGCTTCCTGATGACGGTGATGCTCATCGCCATGCTCGTCTACATGCTAATCCCGGCGACTACGTTCTGGGCGCGTTTTGCGTTTCGCATTGCGTTGCTGCCGGTCATCGCCGGCGTCTCCTACGAACTGATTCGTTTCGCCGCCAAGCACGGTTCTTCGCTTTTCGCGATTCTTACCAAACCCGGCCTGTGGTTGCAGCGCATTACCACGCAGCCTCCAAGTGACGACCAGGTGGAGACAGCTATCGCTGCCCTGAACGAAGCCATGGAATTGGAAAAGCAGCGCGGCGGTGAACTGGTGATTGCGTAGCGGCGCCCGCCGCGAGGAACTGTTCTTCTCATCGCCTTCATCTCGGGTAGAGCCGGCCTTCAGGCCGGCGTTCACTTGGCCTTGTTCCTTTTTTTGGGGCTTCAGCCCGTACAATAAAGTTGGCATCCATGTTTGAACGTCTGGAACAAATCGAATCGAAGTACGAAGAGCTGAACCGCGCACTGGCTTCGCCGGAGACCGTCTCCGACTCGCAACGCTACCAGAAGACTGCCAAAGCGCACAGCGACGTGGCGCCGATCGTGGACAAGTATCGTGAATACAAAGACCTGACGCGCGGCATTCAGGAAAGCAAGACGATGCTGGCCGACGAGAGCGATCCTGAGATGCGAGCTTACGCGCAGGAAGAACTGACCCAGCTAGAAGAGCGCGTTCAGCGCGTGGAAGAAGAGCTGAAGGTCCTGCTGCTGCCGAAAGATCCCAACGACGAGAAGAACGTGATTGTGGAGATCCGCGCCGGCACTGGCGGCGACGAGGCCACACTGTTCGCGGCGGAAATCTTCCGCATGTACACACGCTACGCCGAAGGTCAGCGCTGGAAAGTGGAAGTATTGTCAACCTCTGAGTCCGGCGTCGGCGGTCTGAAGGAAGCGATCGCCATTATCGAAGGGCAGGGCGTGTATTCGCGCCTGAAGTACGAAAGCGGCGTGCATCGCGTGCAGCGCGTGCCGCAAACCGAAACCCAGGGCCGCGTGCATACATCGGCGGTCACGGTTGCTGTGCTGCCCGAAGCCGAAGATGTGGACGTCAAGATCGAGCCCAAAGACATCCGCATTGATACCTTCTGCTCATCGGGGCCCGGCGGACAATCGGTGAACACGACCTACTCCGCGGTGCGCATTACGCATCTGCCCACCAACACCGTTGTGAGCTGCCAGGACGAAAAGTCGCAGATCAAAAACCGCGAAAAGGGTATGCGCGTGCTGCGTGCCCGTCTTTACGAAATGGAGCAGCAGAAGCAGCAGGAGGCGCTGGCCAAAGAGCGCAAAGCGATGGTTGGCAGCGGCGACCGCAGCGAAAAAATCCGCACCTATAACTTTCCCAAGGACCGCGTCACCGACCACCGCATTGGCCTCACCATGCACCAGCTCCCCGACTTCATGGATGGACGCGTTCAGCCCATGATCGACGCCCTCATCACCCACTTCCAGTCCGAGAAACTGAAACAGGAGTCGGAGGTCGTGGCCTGATCTGTGCAGCTGAGACAAGCGCTCGCGTCGGCGGTGCAACGTCTGGAAACCTCTGACGTCGGCTCGTCCCGCATGAATGCCGAGGTGCTGCTTATGTTCGTTCTCGGGGTGAATCGCGCCTACCTCTACGCTCATCCTGAACGCGAACTTACTCCGCAAGAAGAAGCCCGTTACAACGAAGTGCTCACCCAGCGCGCGACCGGCATGCCGTCGCAATACATTACCGGACACCAGGAATTCTGGGGCCTGGATTTCGTTGTCTCGCCTGCGGTGCTGATTCCGCGGCCTGAGACCGAACACCTCGTTGAATCGGTGCTGGATCTGGCTCGTGGCGTATCGCATCCCAGGATTGTTGATGTCGGCACCGGCTCGGGATGTGTCGCCCTGGCGCTGGCGCACGAATTGAAGGACGCCGAAGTTTATGCCGTCGATCTCTCAACCGACGCGCTGGAGATCGCGCGCGCCAACGCAGCACGGCTGCAGCTCGAGCAGCGCGTCCACTTCTTCCGGGCCAATGTTCTTTGTGTCATTCCGAGCCAGGACTTCAACCCGAGTCGAGGGACCCCTACTCAAGAAGAAACTCGCTTTCGCGACCTCGACTTCGTCGTCAGCAATCCGCCCTACGTCGGCTTCAGCGAAGCCGACAAAGTGCAGAAATCAGTATTTGAATTTGAACCCAAGATGGCCGTCTTCGCGGGAGAAAATGGCCTGGATGTGATCCGCCTTCTGATCGATCAAGCTCATGGCGCACTGAAACCCGGCGGCTGGCTGGCACTGGAGATTGGATACTCAATGCGCGACGCCGTCGTAGATCTCCTAAGTCTCACAATGTGGGATGACATCCGGGTCGTGCCTGACCTG
>JBKQKT010000184.1:0-9976 GCA_052147365.1 Candidatus Korobacteraceae bacterium
CCCGTAATCTCCACGTTGCCGTTGACGTTGTCCAGAGAAACCCGCCCGTTGGCGGGAAGGGACACGGTGCGATGAAACTCCTGAGATACCTGCGCATGAGCGGTAACGGCCAGCAGTAGCGCCAGCAGCCCTCCCAGAAGTGCCCCGCCCCAGGTGGAATATTTTTGACCCTGAATCATGGTGTGCCTCCTGTCGCCGGTTAGACGTGAGGCCGGCCGGAAAGGTCATCGTTGCTATCGGAGCACGGGTAGAGCGGCGTTTCAGCGCCGCGTTAGCGCTGAATGCCCGGGTTTTGGAATGCCCGCCGGACGCGGGCCTCAAGGCCCGCTCTACCCGAACACAGCAACACTGGCCCAGCTCTATTTCTGAAACGGCTTAATCTTTGAACCGGTAAACCAGCAGGTGGTACACGGCCATGACACCGTCGGTCCAATTTATCTTCTTGCCTTCGGCGTAGGTGCGGCCGTGATAAACGATGGGGACCTCGTAGATGCGGGCGCCAAGCTTGGCCAGCTTTACGGTAAGCTCGGTTTCAATGCTGAAGCGGTCGGAGCGGATTTGTATCTGCTCAAACAACTCGCGGCGGAAGACCTTGTAGCAGGCGGTGACGTCGTGAATGCTCAGGCCGGTAAGCATATTGCAGAGCAGGGAGAAGAGCCGGTTCAGCGTGTAGCGCCAGTACCGCGGCACGCGATGGGGCCCGTCGTGAAAGCGATTGCCGAAAACGGCGTCCGCGTGGCCCTCGAGAATGGGCGCAATGAGAAGCGGATAGTCGCGAGGATCGTATTCCAGGTCGGCATCCTGAATGAGGACCAACTCACCGGTGGCGTGCTGCAGGCCGCTGCGAACGCCGGCGCCTTTACCCTGGTTTTCCTCATGCAATACCAGCTTGACGGTGTTCGCGCCGTTTCCGCCGAGCCGTATGGGCAAGTTGGTTTCCAGCAGGAGCTCACGCGTGCCATCGGTCGAAGCGTCGTCTACGATGATGAGTTCCTTGTGCAGGCTAAGCGGCTGCCGCGCCACCTGCTGCAGCAGCTTCATTACCGTCCTGCGCTCGTTGTACACAGGAATGATGACCGACAACGTGTGAAACTGCGGTACGGATTCGTCCTCGGACGCCTCGGGCGCTTCTTCGTCGCGGTGGCGGCCGTTCGTTTCGGCGCGGCTTCGAGTTTCGGAGACCAGATAAACCCCCAGAATCAGCATTTCGGGCTCAATAGGATGCCGGTAACGCGGCTGCGGAAAGGTTATATAGTAAACCGCCGGATAGAAGAGCATCAGACTGGCGAACAGGAATACGCCGGGAACTCGGCGCTTGATTGCCAGCAGCAGTCCCCAAATGGCCATGACCGACGAAGCCAGGAACACAGAGTTCTTGGTTTCCGACAGCCCTTGAATCTTCAACAGTCGCGGCAGACCGTTCCAGAAATAGACAATGCGCCGCAATGTGATGACCGCGCACCTGCCAGGGTTTTCCGCAATCCACTCGCGTGCGCGCCGTCCTTGATCGGCGATGAACGCCGGCTCACCCATCTGGACATACTTCGCGTACTGAAGCGGATTGTCAGCAGGGTGATAGTACAAAACGTAGGGACCTTCCGAGAGCGGGTTATTGCCGATGCGAAACTCCATCCCAAAGTTGTCGCGGATGAAGGTCGGCTTGCCGAATACCTCGTAGTTACGCACCAGCCACGGCATGATTGTCATCCAGAAAACCACGGCGCTCAGAACGGCCGGAACGACAAAATGCTTTCCGCTCCTGTGCAACTGATACGCCAGCCAACTTCCGGCAAAGGGGAGAAACGACAGCACCGCTGGACTGCTCAACGCCGCAACGCCCCAAAGCAGCCCGTAGCCGATCCACGAAGAAGGCCGCCCGTCGCCTTCCATTTCTAGTGTGAGCATGAACAGGAGGCTCAGCAGAAATGCAGACAGGCTTGTCTCCCAAATCCACTTGACCGACCAGAAGACGGTGTAGGGAAGCAGCGCCCAAACCCATCCCGACCAGACTGCGACCGTCTCGCTGAAAACACGGCGCGCGGTTCGATAGATCGTCCAACTGGTCAGCGCGGCAACCGTGCTATTGAACACCAGCATGACGAACGCGGCCGCGTGGGAATAGCTGCCAAATATCCGGAAAGCCAGCGAAAGTATCCAGGGGTAAAGAGGGGCGTTCCATGCTGACGGCCCGGTATCGCCGCCGAAAGGAGAGCTGAATCCGTGGCCAATGGCGAGCGAGTGAGCCAGGCGGCCGATCTCCCAGCCGAATCCGAAGTTGGCTTCCGTGGTACGAAACGGTAGGTGTGAGCCAGCGTGATCCAGAGCACGCGCACGGAGAAACCCACCATTACCATCCAGGCGGGAGAGCGCCAGATTGCCCGCCATCGGGACCGCGGGGCGTTAATATCTGCGCCTGCTATGGGCGCTACCTGAGCAGGTGGCGTGTTCACATGCATGAGGGTCAACGCAGATTCTATCGTAGCTGCGGGAGGGCCGCTGTTGGCCGCCTGCTCTGGCTTCAGACGGCCCGCTGAAGGCAAGGCTTCACAGGCTGCCGAAAAATTCGGAGGTGCGCGTGCTTTGTGTCAGGGCACGACTTCAGTCGTGCCGATAGTTTATTTTTGTCATCCCGAACCGACTTTAGTCGGTGAGGGATCTGCTTTCTTGACTTTTGCCTGTGAAGGCGCGCCCCTTCAAAAGCCCCGCACTACCCGGAGACAGCAAATGTGGAACGGCCTGAGGTTCCGCGCAAGAAAAGAAGGAGGGCAGCCATCGTGCCGCCCTCCTTTAAGGAGTTTATGCAAAAAGGTTTCTCTACGGCTCTGGGACCGCTTGAAACTCCACGTTTTGCACCTGTACGCCCCCGACCGCAACGCGTCCGTCCGTCCAGGTTATGTAAGCAGTGCCGGACAGTGCCGTGTTGTAGTCGTAGTCGCCCGCATAACAGGGCTGTACGCCCCCGTCGTTCTGGGTCGGCTGAAGAATGATCGTGTCGCTGACGGCGAAGTTCGCGCCCCAGGTGACGCCATTATCTTTCGATTGAACACCGTAGCGTTGATAGCTGCAGCCGGGATCGGTGGCCACGTTGCATGCAGAGGTGGCTTGGCGTCGATCATACCAGGAGACTGTCACATCCTTAGGCGGTGTGAAAGAAGCAAGGTTGTAGTTGACGGAGAGCGAAGGCATCCAGTGGGATTGGTACTGATTAGTTTCCGGATCGTTGAGGACGATGGGCGAGGACCAGGTCAGTCCGTTGTCGGTGGAGCGGACGTAATAGATGTCCCCAGTCGAAATGGATCCTTTGCCGGCATAGGCATAGTGGACTACGCCACCCGGGCCCACTCCCGGCTCACCCCAGCCCATGTGCCGCCAGATGGGATTAATCCGCGCGAAATAACTGCCTGACGAGCAGAGCGCATCACCCACCGGGTTGAATTTCGGACCCATGGTGACGGAGGTCCAGGTATTGCCGCCATCCAGGGAGCGGTACATGTAGTTCTGCCGCATATTCAGACCGCCACCACCCTCATCCATGCCGGCGATGAATACGGTGCTGTAGTACCGTGCCTGTGGCGGCGGCGGTCCGGGTGGTGTGCCCGTGATCTGCACGTCGCGAATGAAGGTGCCGGTGTTGAGCTGGAACGGAGTGCTCCAGTTCACTCCGTCATCGGAGTGGGTCACAAAGAGACATCCCCCAACTCCGCAACCGACGTTGTAGTTATTCCACGAGATGTACATCCGCCCGTAGGCCGCGCTGAACGCGTTGTTGTCCACCCAAAACGATTCACGGTCATCGAATGAGTTGTTATGAGCGCAAGCGCCGGTTGTCCAGTTTTGGCCGTCGGGAGAGGTCCACAGGCCGATGCCTTGACCACCGCAGCCGGTTACCAGGTCACCCGCGAACCACATGGCCAATTTCTGGTTGTAAACCACGATCGGATCGCCGTAGTTGGTGGCATGCCCGGTATCAAACGGCGGCGGCAAGATCTCAGTAAAAGTGGAACCGCCGTCAGTAGAAAAGGACACGCCGGAATAGCCGCTGCCATCGTGGTCGTTGTAGTTGACCACGACCGTGTTGTCGCCAGCTTTGGAGCTATGCCAGACCATGCTTTCGCTCTTGGTGCAAGTGCTGCCTGAAGAGCAGCTACGATTGCTGACAAGAACGTTGGGGGGTAAAGGCGCATCGCCGTCTACTGCATCTCCAGAGCCGGCGGCAACAGGCGTGGGTATTACGCCGCACTCCATGAGGGTCTTACCGGCGCGCTGGTTGTCCTGCACCAACAAGCGAGCGGAGGCAATCTGGGAGCAATCAATACCCGTCGAGGTCATTTGGGCCTGGACCACTGACGGCCCAAGAACACACGCCGCCAGGAGCAGTACGGGAAGCGCAAAATACAACGACATCTTAATTCTGCCGTTTGTCATCCTTATCCTCTCTCGTTTCTGACTTGGTTGTGGCCGAAGCCTTGGACTGCATGTTGGAACCAGGCGTCTTCCCGGGAGGTGCAAAGTAATCCTGGTCCATCCAGATGCCCGCATTCTTCTTCAGATCATTCAACTCGTCTTTCAATTTCTGTGCTTGCAATTTCTGTTCGATTTGAGGGGATACGTCCTTCAGGTCTCTTCGGCTACGCTTCGTGACCTGGAGGAAAACATAGGTGCCGGGAGCGTCATTCAGTTCGACCCATTCGCCTTCTTTGAGCGGGAAGACAGCCTGCTCCATTTTCGCTGGCAGCTCTCCCCGTTGGAAGGTGAGGTCATTATCAAATAGAACGTCTTCGGGGCCGTGCGGAGTGTCGTGTAGCACTTTTGCTACGTCACCCTTTGAGGCGAACGAGTTACGGACACGGTCGGCTAAAGCCTTCGCGGCCTCCTGGCTCAAACCATGCCCATCCTTTTGCCCTTCGCTGCTTGACCAAATGAAGACGCGGCGAAGGGCCACGACATCGTAGTCAGCCAGATGGGCGTTGTAATAGGCGCTGATTTCTTCCGCAGAGGGCTTGGCCTGACTCTTCAGGCGTGCGAATTCAGCGTTGGACAGTATCTGGGTGCGATCGAGCGCCAACTGACGGATCACTTCAGGCGAGGACTCCAGGTGATTCGCCGCCGCCTGCTGGGAAAGCATAAGCAATTGCGCGTAATTGTCGCCTATTGCGCGACGGCTCAAATCAGCTGGGCCCTGCTGCGCCTCCAAATCGCTCACCATGGTCTCGAAGTCAGCCTGGGTGATCTGGAGGTTCCCGACTTTGAGTACGACTCGTTCGCTGGGAGAAGCAGCATTCTTTCCTGCTGCCGTTGTTGAAGACGCGCTGGACGGCGCCTGCGCGTTGCACACAGCGGCTGCAAAAGCCGCCAGCAAGAAATAAGAAATTACTCGAATCCTAAGAAGTGCAGGTAAATCCCAAAACAAAACGGCCAGCCCTTCGCCCGACGTGCGGCCTGATGAAGTGGAGTATCAAGTATAACCCGCGTGCTATCAGGGGATATCAAATCCGCGGAAATACGCAAATACCGCATGTGCAGCTGTGATTCCAAAAGGGAAATGGGACGGCTTCGTGCCAATTAACGACGACTAGGGATGATAGTAGTTGGGAACAATGTCACAGCCGCGCGCCTCAGAAGGCCTACTGCAAAAGTTTGCGCCTAAACGGAAAGTGGTTGCCACTATTTGTCAGGACAAGCGGGGTGTTTTGTGTCAGGGCCCGACTTCAGTCGTGCCAATAAGTCATCTATTTCCTTATCCCGAGCGGGCTTTAGCCCGCGAGCACAACTGCTTCGACGTTCCACTTGTACGCGGCTCCCATACGGCCTAGACTGGCACCAATGGCAACTGTGATGTTCATCACAGCCCGGGGGCGCATCGATCAGCGAAGATAGTGGGTCAACCGAAGATCCCCCACTCGGGCAGAAATCCTCGGTTGGGATGAAAGTTTTGGCGAAAAGCCATAAGCGAATAGCGATCACAAATCGAGAGCAGGTATTGCATGGGCTGGATTGAGAACAAGTTCGAGAAGAATTTTCTGGTTACCACCGTCGATTACGTCTTCAACTGGGCGCGAAAGTCGGCGCTTTGGCCCATGACGTTTGGCTTGGCTTGCTGCGCCATCGAGATGATCGCCGCCTCCACCTCGCGCTTCGACATCGCACGCTTTGGCTCAGAGGTGTTTCGTCCCAGCCCGCGTCAGAGCGACTTGATGATTGTCTCCGGTACCGTCACCCTGAAGATGGCGCCGGTAGTGAAGCGCATCTGGGACCAGATGCCCGATCCCAAGTGGTGCATCTCGATGGGCGCCTGCTCCTCCGTCGGCGGCCCGTTCAACACCTACGCCGTGCTGCAGGGCGTGGACCGCATCGTCCCCGTGGACGTGTACGTCATTGGCTGCCCGCCGCGGCCAGAGAACCTCTTCTACGGACTGCTGCGCCTGCAAGACAAGATTGACAAGATGAGCATTGCGAAGAAGCCCACCGAAGTTCGCCTGCAAGAAGGCATGGTGGACGACTTCAAGCAGCAGATCCGAATCGCCCAGGCCAACTTCGCCAACCCCGAGCAGTTGGTGCAGCCGGTGGAAAACGGCGTGGTCTCGCCACAATAACCTGCAGTAGAATGAAGAAAATCGTGAGAAGCACGCTTACTGACCGCAGGCTTACTACCAGGCAGAAGCAGGAGTTGGCCAAATTCGCCGCCCGCCCCGATAACGAGATCGACTACTCCGACATTCCTCCGCTCAGCGAGAAGTTCTGGAAGCACGCGGTGAGAAATCCGTTCTATCGGCCGGTAAAACAGCAGGTCACCTTGCGCATTGACGCTGACATCCTCGTGTGGCTGCGCCGGCAGGGAAAGGGCTATCAGTCCAGACTCAACTCACTGCTCCGCTCCGCGATGCTCGAGCAGCTGCACGGCAAAGCCAAGAGCGCCTAGAGGGCTTCTGCTGCGCCTGCACGAGAAAATGGTGGACGACTTCAAGCAGCGGATCCGCATCGCTCAGGCCAACTTCGCCAACCCCGCAAACCTCGCGCCACCTCCGGGGAACGCGGTAGTGGCAAGATAACTTAACTTACTTGAGAGGGTTGTTATTGTTATCCAATCTCGGAATGTAAGAGGCAGACGGTACTAGATCACCGCCCAGGGAACACTGGGCATTTTTCCCTATCAGTTGGAACGTGCCATAAAACACAGGACACTTGCATTGCGCGGTGGACCCGTCTGAGTTGAGCTTGCAGGGCGCGGTCATACAGCCGGCGAAAGGCAGCCGCACCGGCGGTTGCGAACAAACCGTCACCGGGGTCTTGCCCTGATAAGCGTCCGAGAGCTGTTGTTGCGAGCCCGGATCGTAGTCGGAGATGACGTCCGCTCCAGGGATCAGAGCCCCGCCCTTCAGATAGTTACAAACCGGCGCCTGATCGGTCCCGCCGCACAAGGATCCGTCCGTGCCGCAAGCCGCGAGAGTATCAAGGTAGATCGGACTGTTCAGAATTGCAGTCAGCAGAACGTAATTGGTCGAGGTCATGACCTGGCACGTGCAATTGGCCGAGCGGCCATCGGGAGAGATATGGCAGGGTAGCGGATACTGACCCGAATGGAAACAGAGCGCGAACTGCGGCGAGCACGCCAGAAACTGCGAACGCGTTGTGAGGGTGTCGCGATAAGCAGGTCCGTAATTCGTCGTCCAATTCAACGAGTTATCCCAAAAGGCCCGCGAATCCGGTACAAACTGCTCGAGCCAGTTCGCTGGGTCATCCAGATATGAGTCGCGTTCAACCTGCTTTTGAGAGTTGACTGATTGCGCCGCCACCGGCATCATCAAACCGCAGACGAAGAGCACCATTAGAAACCATACCAATGCACGCCCTACTCGCAGCATAATCTTGCTCCTTTATGCCATCCGGCCAGATGAGTAGCTGCCAGCCAACCAGCGGGCAGCCGCCACAATATACACCCTTATAGGGATAATGACCCAAGGAAATATGCCGCCACTGAGCACATAATTAGCGGAGAAGCGGTGGCGCCAGCTCCAGACGAACGGTAAGAAAGGGTGTCGCCGGGTGCCCAACTCAACCTTGCTTTGGTTGAGTGAAAATACTTTACCCACCGATTTTCCGTCGGGTTCAACCGTAACTCTTACCATTCCCACTCATTCGCAAACTGCCGCGAATGAATGGAGCACCGGCTGCTGAAGTATGAGCATTTTTTGGCGATGCAGGAAAGGATTGGCGATGGCGAATAAACCTACTTGCTCTCCGTGGCTTCACGCACGACTCGGAGAGCAGCTTGGCTTGAGTCCTCGGTCGTCTGGCCGGGTTGGTGGGCTTTCAACAGGTGCTCAGCGAACGCGACGCTCAGCGAAGGGTGTACGTCTGCCGGGAAGGGGTAGTCGCAAACGGAGCAGCGATCCAGGTTCCCATCTCGCTTCAGGTGCGGTTCGGATTGTTGCTTTTTCGCCATGCGGACACTTTCCTCGTGCGTTGACAGGCTGTCGAACTTCGCAGCGTCCAAACCCGCTGCGGTTAGAGTTTCCGCCATTGTCTTCAATTGCACCTTGTAGCGCTCGCTGGGGACGAATTGTTCAGAGACGAAGTCACTCTGCGCGCCCATGCCTCGGCGGTCTGGCCAACCCCTCGGTTTCATGTCCACAAGTTTACGCCGTCCGCCGAGCCGTTCAAGCCGGGTGGGAATCAAACGGCACCACTACCGAAGATTGTTCCACATTGACATGAATAGGGGCGGGGGATAGAATCCCGCCTGTTTCTTGGGTCAAGAAGCAAATTCCGATTCAAAGTGAAATTGAACGGTAGGGGAGGTTCCCGTGCCGAATTACAGCAGCTTCATTAGCGACCCGCTCAACTTCCTGAGGACGGACGCGCCGCGCCTTCGGCAGCGAATCGCAGCAGGGTCATGAGCTGTTGCAGGCCGAGTCCGTAAACCTCGGTGATCTCCGCCAGGGGCTTGCCTCCGGCAACGGCCTCGAAGATGTGAATCAGCGGCACCAGAGTTCCGCCGGCCACCCCAGATCTCTCCGCTCTTGGTTCGCAGTGCTATGCCGCCGGACACTTTGACCAATCCAATTGCGCGGCGTGGCGGAGCGCGTTTTCCGCAAGTGCCTCCAGGCCTGGTATCGAGCCGCCGGCAGCCAGGGAAGGCCCTGCCTCGGAAGCCGTCAAGTCAGCCGGGTATGGCAACCGGCGGCCCCGCCGAAGCACGCTCTGCCTGGCGTCGTCTTGTCGGCTTCGGTCCAGCCAGGAGCGCTCCGGACTGAAGCTGGGAGGCCCAGGCTTCGAAGGCCTGCACGATGGCTTCCCGCATGGTCAATCCCTGACTCGCAGCCAGGGTCTTGATGCGCCGCCTCTCGGCTTCTGTCAAGCGGACAAATATCGGCTTTATCTCGTGTTTGGGCATGTGCTTATCTTGATAATCATGATTATCACAGGTGATTATCTTGCTTATCAAGCTTATCACTTCGTTGTATAACTGCAAGTGGTTTAAAATCTATCATTCACGCTCGTTTTGTGGCCGAGATCCAGATTCCGCGCAAAAAGTTTGGAGGGGGTTCGCGCAGCAGGCTGTGACCTGATTGTAAACCTCAGATGCCGCCAGTTCTGCTTACCATCGACGCGGAAAAACCGTCCAAGTTGCGCGGCGAACGAAGTCGCAGGGTTTCGCGTATTCTCAGAAGACCAGACTTTCCGGCATTCCACGTTTGCTGCCGTAGATCGGATCGCGCGATCCCTTCCGAAGGAGTTTTGCATGCGCTTCGCCGCATTAGCACTTTGCCTGTTCTATGCTGTTCAGATGATTGCCGCACCCGCTGATGTCGAGGCCCGCCGACAACAACTGAACTTCCTGATTGGCGAGTTCTGGGAATGGAACCTGCAGCAGAACCCGGTCTTCGCATCCATCATCGGTGACAAGCGCTATAACGACCAGCTCGGCAGCTCTTCCGAGAAGACCATCCTGGAACAACAGGCGAAAGAGAAGGAA
>JBKQKT010000185.1:0-19136 GCA_052147365.1 Candidatus Korobacteraceae bacterium
TCGATGGCGCTGATCCTTATGCCGCGATGTTCCGCCTTGTGGATGGCAGCGGGGCTGCTCTGGGTTCTTGATGCCAGAATCAACATCAGCATGCAGCCCTTTCGCGCGATCGTGGCCGACAAGCTGCCTGAATCCCAGTGCACTCAGGGCTTCGCCATGCAGAGCCTTCTCATTGGCCTCAGTACCGTGATTGCCTCGGCGTTGCCTTTCCTGTTGACGAATGTGTTTCACATCGCCCAGACCCGGGTCGCAGGCACCATTCCCTTCACCGTGCGCTTTTCTTTTTACATAGGCGCCGCGGCCTTTCTGTGCGCCGTCCTGTGGACCGTTTTCACCACCAAAGAATATCCACCGGAGAACATGGCGGAGTTTCGCAAGCAAAAGGCCGAGCGAGCAGGCATCGCGGCTGGAGTTCGCGAAATCCTGGTCTCGGTCCGCGAGATGCCGCGCACGATGCGGCAACTCGCCTGGGTCCAGATCTCCACATGGCTCGGCTTGTTCTGCATGTGGCTTTACTTTCCGGTCGCGGTGGCGCGCAATGTCTTTGGCGCCTCCGACACAAACTCTCCCCTTTATTCGGCGGGAGCGGAGTGGGCGGGCGTTTGCTTTGGAATGTATTCACTGGTGTGTTTCGCATTTTCCTTTGCCCTGCCTGCGATTGCACTCAAGCTTGGCCGCAAGGCGACGCATAGCTTGTGCCTGACATGCGGCGGCTTTGGACTACTGTCCGTGGTCCTGATTCACGGCAAGTATCCGCTGTTGCTCTCCATGACCGGCGTCGGGATCGCCTGGGCCAGTACGCTCTCCATGCCCTATTCCATTCTTTCGGGATCATTGCCTCCGGGAAAGACTGGTGTCTACATGGGAATCTTCAACTCCTTCGTGGTCATTCCGGAGATTGTGGCATCGCTCGGGTTCGGCTGGGTGATGGACCATTTGCTGAACAACAATCGCCTTGCCGCGGTGGTCGCAGGGGGAGTCTTCTTCATGCTGGCTGCGCTGCTGACCCAAAAGGTCGAAGACCTCGACGACCCGCATTTACTCAGGAAATCCACTCCGGCTGATGCCGGCGCGGCACGCCTGTCTGCGTAGCAGCGCACGTGCAGAGGCGAAAGAGCCGCGTTGCCAAACGGGCTCCGCCTTCGCAGGCAGAATCACTTCGGGTCGCGAATCAAGGCGCGAAGAAGTGGAATAGGCAATGGATTATTCTTTTCGACAGCAAGGAATTCAATCCCGATGAGGTCCTGCGTGCAAAAGTTAGAACGCTTTCCGTTTTTTGTGACAGTGATTTTGTTCCTGGCCCTGGCGTCAACAACGAATCTAACGATCGAGGCCCAACAGCAGTCGGAGCTTGTCCGGCTGGACAGAGTTTCATCTTCCCGGGCAACAGCAAGTGGACTTGAGATTCAATCCGGCGGCGCCATCATGCAGATCATCGCACTCCGCGACGACGTCCTGCGGATACGTGTGGGGCCCGCAGGAACGCTTCCAGAGGACGCGTCATGGGCCGTGCTCCCCTCGTCGCGAACCTCCGCAATTCCTGTCACACCCGAGTCCACAGCGAGATCAGTCGGCTTCAAAACCGCCAAACTCCATGTCACCGTCGAAAAGGATCCGTTGAGTTTGACAGTGACTGATATGGCGGGCCACGTCATCGTTGCGCAGCGTCCAGACAGGCCCATCGAATACCACGGCGCCGCCTTCCGCGTTCACATGAAGTCGCCGGTGGACGAGCACTATTTTGGCCTAGGCGACAAAACGGGGCCGTTGGACCGCCGCAACGAGGCCTTCGTCGACTGGAACACTGATATTGGTTGGCAGGAGTCGACCGACCCCATCTACAAGTCGATCCCCTTTTTCATCATTTTCAGGCAGGGCGTCTCGGCAGGAATTTTTCTCGATAATACCTGGCGCTCAAGCTTCGACTTCAACAAGGAGGACCGGGACGGCTATTCCTTTGGCTCTGAAAACGGCCCTCTAGATTGCTACATCCTCTACGGTCCGGAGCCGAAGAAGGTGGTGGAGAACTGGGCATGGCTCACCGGCGCTACGCCATTGCCGCCAATGTGGGCGCTAGGTTATCAGCAGTCTCGCTACAGCTACTATCCCGAGGCCGAAGTCATGCGCATCGCCGCTAAGCTGCGCAGCGAGCGCATTCCAGCAGACGTTATCTGGCTGGACATCGATTACCAATTCAAGTACCGCCCTTTTACCGTGGACCCCGAGCGCTTTCCTGACTTTGGGAAGATGATTGACGATCTGAGGGCCGAACATTTTCGGACGGTGCTCATTACTGACCTGCACATCGCCGACCAGCCAAACATCGGCTACAAGCCCTACGACGAAGGGATTGCCGGCGACCACTTCGTCAAGAACCCCGACGGCTCCAACTTTGTGGGAGTCGTCTGGCCCGGAAAAGCTCTATTTCCCGACTTCACGCAAAAGGATTCGCGCGACTGGTGGGGCACTCTCTACGCGGACTTCGTGGCCAAGGGCGTCGCTGGTTTCTGGAACGACATGAATGAGCCGGCGGTCTTCGACGCCCCCTGGAAGACCATGCCCGACGATGTGCTGCACCGCATCCAGGAGCCGGGTTTTGTTACACGCGTCACCACCCACCTTGAGGTTCACAACATCTTCGGAATGCAAAACAGCCGCGGGACCTACGAGGGCGTGCTAAAGCTCAGGCCAAACATGCGTCCATTCGTGTTGACCCGCGCCACTTATGCGGGCGGACAGCGTTACGCCGCTGTCTGGACTGGCGACAATTCCAGCACCTGGAATCACCTGCGCCAGACCATTCCGCAACTGCTCAACCTGGGTCTAAGCGGATTTGCCATAAGCGGGGCCGACGTGGGCGGTTTTAACGGTTCTCCGCAGCCAGAGCTGCTAACTCGCTGGTTCGAACTGGCGGCCTTCCAGCCCTTTGACCGTGACCACACAACCATTGGCAGCAATCCCCAGGAACCGTGGGAGGATGGAACACCTAAAGATGTTAGCCTCCGACGGCATTACATTGAGGAACGCTACCGCCTGATGCCATATCTCTACACTACGGCCGAGGAGATGAGCCGGACAGGATTGCCGATCATGCGTCCGCTTTTTATGGAGTTTCCGAATGATGCCATCAATGGACAGCCGCTCGACTTGAGCGACAGTGGCAGTTTTCTTCTCGGGCCAGATCTGCTGATTGCGGAAAGCCCCTTCCCCGACGAGGTGGATGACTACTCCGTGGCACTGCCCTCTGTAGATTGGTACGACTACTGGACTGGGGCTCGCGTGGTTGGCAGCGCAGACACGGGGGCCATCGATAGGCAGCAATCTACCGAGAAGAAGATCCGCCTGCATAACACCGTGAGCACACTTCCTGTGTTTGTTCGCGCGGGCGCCATCGTGCCCGAACAGCCGCTGGTGCAAAGTACGGACGAGAAGCCGCAGGGACCGCTCACACTGCGCATCTATCCGCCAACGGAGCCTGGCGAGAATTGTGCGGGAAGCCTCTATCTGGATGACGGCGTCAGCTACGACTTCAGAAAAGGCGATTTTCTGCGCATGGGATTCACATGTAAGCTCGCGGCGCACGGACTCACCGTGACGATAGCGCCTCATCAGGGTAGTTTTGCGCCCTGGTGGACGCAGCTTTCGATCGAGGTCTACGGGGCCGGCGCACCGGCCGCGAGCGCAACTGCGACACTCGACGGCTCCAATGCGAGCACGGTTCCCATCAGCTTCGATGCGGAGCACCACCGCCTCACAGCTTTGGTCCCGGACGATGGCAAGGGGCTGGAACTGCAACTGGCGTACTGAAGTTGAGTTACGCGTCTGTGCCACGCTACATCGGTTGCCTGGCGCATATGGATTGCTTCACCGGAATGGGCGGCCTTTCACTTGCCCCGCACCTTCGCGCAAAGTCAGCAGTTGATTGGCGGCCGCGCCGTGGACGTGCTCGACGAGTCCGGAGGGCCAGCGGATTTCAATGTCCGCAGTGGTTGCCGCGCCGATGCCGAAGTGCAGGCGCGGATCGCTTGACGAGAGGAAGCTGCACCCGCTCACGACCTCTTGCACCTGCAACTTTCCGGCGTAGCGCACGAACACGCGCGCGCCGATAGCGCTGCGGTTACTCTTGACCCCTTCCAGGCGAACCTTGATCCAGTGGTTGCCGGCGGGAGCGTCGTTGCGCAGCAACGTGGGTGGCTCGTTAACGTTCATGATGAGAACGTCCATGTCGCCGTCATTATCAAAGTCGCCGAAGGCGGCGCCGCGGCTGCAATGGGGCGCATCGATTCCCGGACCTGCATCGGCGCCCATCTCAACAAAAGTGCCATCGCCCTGATTGCGAAACAGGATTCGCGGGCTGCGCTCCGGAAATCGCGGTGAAACGCGCGCAACCTCCGGGTAGACCGTGCCGGATGTGAGCAGAATGTCGGGATAGCCATCATTATCGAAATCCACGATGCCGGCGCCAAAGCACACAAAGCGAGTTTCCTTGTTGAGACCTGCCTCCACCGTCACGTCGTCGAAGTTCCCTTTTCCGTCGTTGCGGTAGAGGCCGTTGGCTTGGTTGTAATAGTGTGTTTTGACGATGTCGGTATAGCCATCGAGGTTGTAGTCGCCCACGGCAGTGCCCATGCCGCCCATCTCGCGGCCTTCGCCGCTCACTGCGATGCCGCGCAGCAAAGCCTCCTCGCGGAATGTGCCGTCGCGGTTGTTCATCAGCAGTAGCGAGGGGGACATGTCGCAGGCCACGAAGATGTCGGGCCAGCCGTCCTCGTCGGCATCGATGTTGACCGCTGTCAGTCCGTAGGAGCCTCGTAGCGCGGCGATGCCGGACTGGCGCGAGACGTCAGTGAAGGTGCCGTCGCCATTGTTGCGATAAAGGTAGTGCTGAGCCTTGGGCAGGCCCAGCGGACCGCACATCGTCGCTACACCCTCGTAGTTGCAGTTGGAAACAGCCAGGGAGGGCTTGGGAGCAGTGGCCAAATCGATCTCAAGGTAGTTGGAGACGAAAAGATCGAGATGGCCGTCGCGATTGTAATCCACGAACGTGCAGCCGGTGCTGTAGCGCGTCTTGGGGTGCGCCAGCCCGGCCTCGGCGGTCACATTCGTGAAGGTGCCATCGCCGTTATTGCGATAGAGCCGGTTTTGCCCATAGTACGTAAGAAAGAGATCCTCCCAGCCGTCGTTGTTGTAATCTCCCACGCACACGCCCTGCGCCCAGCCGGGATCGGCAAGGCCGGATTTCGCGGTGACATCAGTGAATGTTCCGTCGCGATTGTTGTGATAGAGCCGGTTACCAGAGCCCGGAGGAGTGTCGGCGAGCGTGCGTCCGCCGAGGATGAAGATATCCATCCAGCCGTCGTTGTCGTAGTCGAAAAAGGCGCAGCCGGTGGCCATGGATTCGATGATGTAGGTGAAGCTCGAGGGCTCGCCGTAGATGATGGTGTCCCGCAGGCCGGCAGACTGGGCAACATCGACGAACCGGGAGAACGGCGCGGCCGGTTTGCGTCCCTCGTCCGCCGATAAGAGCCGGGCCGAGATCAGCCCCGGAGTCAAAAGAGCGGGAGCAGCGCTAAGCAATCGGCGGCGGGTCCAGTGGTCGGCGTTGTTGCGATTCGTCACAGCCAGAAATCCTCTCCAAACCTCATAGGACGGCCTTCAGTGATAACGTCTCAGTTTCAAGCCGCTGTGAAAGGGCACGACACCTTCAATGTTGACGCTGCGCCTCAGCCAGTTTCTTGCTCAATTCGCGCGCAGCCGCATTGTCGGGCTGCAATTGCAAAGCCTGGGCCACCGCGGCGCGCGCCTCATCCAGGTGCGCTTGGCGGTCCAGCGTGGCGGCCAGTGAAATCCAGGCCTCCGCATTGTCCGGAAGCGCCTCTACGGTCGCTCGGAACTCCCGCTCCGCCGCGGCGTTGTCTCCGGCCTGGAAATCCATGTAGCCAAGCCGGTATTGCGCCGGAGCAAAATGCGGATCGGCCTTGACCGCCTGCTCGAGCGCTGTGCGTTCGCCATTCGCGTCGCCCATGCTGTCCAGAACCATAGCCAGCCGGTACGCAAGGCCGGCATTCCCGGGTAGCGCGGCGCAGGCTTGGCGATACAGATCTGCGGCCTTGGAGTTGTCTCCTGACTTGACCGCCTCCGCTGCTTCGGTTGCCTTGGAAATAGCCACGGCCAGGTCCGATTTCTCCTTCAGTTTTTGCTGGTAAAGCGCGAGTTGCCGCTGAGCTCCTTCGGCGTCACCCAGCGTGCGCAGAACCTTGGCCAGCTCAAAGTGGACTTGCGGCTCATCGGTGCCAAGCTCGATGGCCTTCTCGAACTGTCTTCGCGCGCCCGCGGCATCCTTAAGCTCGGCAAGCACCACGCCCAGGTTCACTCGGGGATTGTAGTCATTGGGACTCAACGCTACCGCTTCTTCCAGGTGTTTGCGCGCCGCCGCAAAGTCACCAGCCTTTTGCTCGAGCAGGCCGTTCAGATTGAGAAGATCGGCATCGTGCGGAGCGAGAGCCAGCAGCTTTCTTCCCAAGGCAGCGGCGTTATCGTTGTCGCCGGTAATGACCAGGGCCCGGAAATAGATCCGCTGCGCTTCAAGGTCTTTGGGCTTTCTGCTGGCAATCTTTTCGGCTAGCAAGGTTGCATCCTGAAAATGAGACTCGTCGACATTGAGGGCCACGAGCGCCCCCGTAAGAGCATCGGAGTCCGGGAACGATTCCAGGCCCTTGCTCAGCGCCTGCGCGGCTTCATCGTACATGCCCGCCTGCTTGTAGGCGGTGGCTAAATCAAAGGTCAGTTTCTCATCGAGCGGGGTGGAGCGCAGTGCCTGAATTGCCGCGTCGTAATCTCCGGCCGCAATCATGCTCCGTGCCAAGCCGTCCAGCACTTCCTTTGAGGAAGGATCGATTTTGAGTGCCGCCTGCCATTCTCCAAGAGCCTCCCGATTGTCGCCCAGACGGGCCAGCGCGGCGCCGAGCAACTGATGCGGCTGCAGCACATCGGGATCAATGTGAACGGCTTGCCGGAGTGGCGCGATTGCCTCCTGTGTTTGTCCTGACGAGTAGAGGCCGAGCCCCAGGAGATAGTTGAGCCGCGCGGAGTCCGGCGCAATCTTCAACCCAGACCGGATTATCTGATCGGCGCATTCCCACATCTGATGTCGATCGAACCAGACGCCCAGTGCGATATAAGCATCAGCATCAGGATGGTCACGAATTCGCGCTTCAAGAGAGGCCGGGCCAGTGCAAGCCGCCCAGGCTCCGGGGCAATTGGTTAGGCTCCCCACTCCAAGACAAGCAGCAACGATGAATCCGATTCTAACGAGATCCCGATCCGTGGACATGCTTCCGGCCGCACTCCTTAAACCTGCATGATGCATGGTTCGCTGCCGCACTTGCAACTCCGAGCGGTTCCGGTACCTTGCGATCCAAGGACCCTACTCTCAAGGAAAATGTCGTCATGCACAGGCTTTATCAGCAGCACGAAAGTGAGGAGCTGGCGTCGAGAACAATCGAGCGGCTTTGCGGCCCGCAAGCCCAAGAGAACCCTATGAGTTCCCTTAGTAGACGCAGCAATGGGTGACCTTCACCGGATTTTCTTGGGAGAATGCTTTGTGCTCACACTGTCGAATTCAAAATCATTGACCCGGAGGCGACTCAGCCGGGCACGCCCGGGCTTGGGCATGGAAACGGATGCAAATAAGATCGCGAGCGGAGGCAAACGGGGGTATATTGGTCCGCAGTCGAAAGGCAAAACGGAGATTCCGGACTCATTCTACTTTCGAGTCAAGAAGGGAGTTCCGGCTACTCCGCGACATAGGAATATTGTGAACAGGGTTTGGTTGCGATTGAGGCGTTCCAAGGGCGCGCCAGCGCTGTGGGGTCTGGCTGTTCTGTTGGCCGGATGCGGAGGAGGCGGTGGAAGCGGCACCACGCAGGTTGAGCCGCAGGCGGCAACTCCGGCATTTTCCGTCAGTGCGGGGAAGTACACGTCATTGCAGAGTGTGGCGATCTCGGATTCCACTTCGGGAGCAACCATCTATTACGCAACCGACGGCACCGCGCCCACGACAGCTCCAAATGAGTATTCAGCGCCGATCCCGGTGGCTGCCACGACGACCATCGAAGCGCTGGCTGTGGCCAACGGCTACACCAACAGCAGCGTCGCCTCAGCCACATATAGCATCAATCTTCCCCCGGCTCCGCCGATTGCCGCGATAACGGATATCCACCAGGGATTCATCTACCAAATCGTGACCGACCGCTTCTTCGACGGCGATACGACCAACGACAATCCCTCCGAGAGTCCCGGTCTTTATGACTCCAACGGGTTCACAAATCCCGCAGCCGCTAATTGGGGTTACTACTGGGGCGGCGACCTGGCAGGCATTCAGCAGAAGCTCAATTATCTTCAGTCGATGGGCGTGGCCGGCATCTGGATCTCACCGCCCATGAGTAACATCCGCGTCAGTGCCGGAGAGAGCAACGGCTATGCCGGCTACCACGGCTATTGGACGCGCGATTTCATGCAGATCGACGAGCACTTCGGCAACGAGGACGCCGACGGCGACGGAAACAACACTTGGACGGCCTTCGACAACCTGGTAACGGCAGCGCACGCCGCCGGCATCAGGGTTTATGTGGATTTTCCCGCCAACGACACCAATCCTATCGGCGCCGGCGAAGATGGATCGCTTTATAACAATGGAGCGCTGGTTACCAATTACTCAACCGACACCGGAGCGACTCCCTACTACCATCACAACGGGAATATATCGAACTACGAAGACCGCTATCAGGTGCAGTACTACACACTGGAAAGCCTGGCGGATCTGGACCAGACCAATCCGTGGGTAGATTCGTATCTCAAGGCAGCGGTCGAGCAGCTTCTGACGCACGGCGTCGATGGCTTTCGCTTCGATGCCGCCCAGGAAACGAATTGGGGTTGGGAATACAGCCTGGAAAACACCATCGCCAACTGGAGCGGCGCCTCAAGCCCGGCCAGGATGCCGGGACAACCCTTCATCTTTGGCGAATGGGATGAAGGCTCCGGAGATGCGTTGTATCCGGATTCGGTGAAGTTTTCCGACAACAGCGGAATGAACCTGTTGGACTACACGCTCTACTGGGACCTGGCGGAAGTTTTTAGCAGCAACGGCAGCGGCCGTTACAGCTTCGCCGATATTGACAATGAGCTGACGCTGGAGGACGCAGGTTCTTCGACCATCCCGTCGCAGGCGTTTATTCAGCCCAACGATCTGGTCACCTTCTTCGATAACCACGACAATGCGCGCATCCTGTCGCAGGGCGCCAGCCAGATGTCGGTGAAGGAAGCCATCAGCTTCCTGCTTACCTGCCGCGGCGTGCCGGTGCTTTATTACGGCGACGAGCAGTATCTATTCAATGACACAGATAGCGGAGCGGTCCCGTATAACCGCAACGGCATGACCAGCTTCAGCTCAACCGATGCAACGCTGCTGGTTCAGTATCTTGCTGCATTGCGTGCGGCCAATCCGGCGGTTGCCTATGGAACCATGATGCAGCGCTGGATCAACACCAACGTGTACATCTACGAGCGCCAACTAGGCGCGAATGTCGTTCTGGTGGCCATTAATAACAACCCATCCACCGACCAGGCCATCTCCGGCCTCAATACGTATCTGCCGCCGGGGAATTATTCGGACTATCTCGCGCAGACCATGGGCGGAATCGGAATCGCGGTCACCGGCACGGCAGGGAGCAATAACCCGGTGACGAACTTCACCCTGCCGCATAACAGCGTCTCCATCTGGGTTTCTTCAGGCACGGTGCCGCCCTCGATCGGCAGTGTGACTCCGCGCGTGGCGAATCCCGGCGCAGCGGTGACCATCAGCGGAGCCAGCTTTGGCGCAACAGCGGGAACCGTGAACTTTACGGTTGGCTCTACAACCTTGCCCGCAACCGTGACCAATTGGAGCAATGGGCAGATCACTGCGGTGGTTCCGGCGCTTGCCGCGGGAGCAGCCACGGTGACGGTCGCGCAAGGAGCTGCAACCTCCACAGCGGCTCCGTTTACCGTGAACACGTCGACGCTGATTCCAGTCAACTTCAGCGTCAGTGGCACACCGGCGCTGGCCAGTACGGATGTCATCATGATTTCAGGGAACGTTACGGAACTGGGCAACTGGGCAACCACCTGGAACGTCGCGATCGGCCCGGTCACGATTCCAGCCGCAGGCAGCGGACTGCTGACCGTCTCAGTGCCGGCGGGAACCGCTGTGCAGTTCAAGTTCTTCGTGCTGCACAGCAACGGGACAGTTACCTGGGAGAACGGCGCGAACCACGGCTACAGTATTCCCACCTCGGGCGTGGGTGCAGTTGCCGTGACCTGGCAGAACTGAGATTCGTGAGACGCATTTCACGTAGGTATCATTGTGCCGCGATGCTCGAGAAGCGGCTGGATCACATCAAGTCGGTGTTCCGCAGCCGGCTTGCCGGGTAACCGACCATTACGAAGGCGGCCCACGTTTCTGGAACCGTTGTGCTGCACGCGACGATCACCAAGAACGGATCGATCAGGGATCTGCAGGTTGTAAGCGGTTCGCCCATGTTGCAGCAGGCGGCTCTCGATGCCGTGCGGACCTGGCGTTACAAGCCTTACAAGCTCAGCGACGAGCCGGTTGAGGTTGATACGACAATCAGTGTCGTTTTCTCGCTGGGCAAGTGACCTGCTGAGGAGTGAACGTCACTCACGTCCTCGAAGCTTCCGCTCGGAATGGCCTGGCGGCATCGGAGCCGGATTTCATCGAGATAGCCATCGGCGGTATCGCGAGACTCGCGGATTTGCCGATTCGTGAGGCCGTCTCGCGTTCGGCAGGACTTGATCAGATTGTGGCTTCTCACCCACAATTAGCAGCCCTGAATAACTGCCCGACTGATCGGTGTACTCCCAACCAATTAGTTGGCCAATGTTGAGGAATTGTTTTTTGTGATCTGCTGAAATCTTGGACTCGTCCATTGGCAGGAACGTGAACTTGACCATAATCCTCCTTCATGAGTGACCTGCCCCCGGAAAACTCTATCAGTTGAAGCTGGAGTTCTCTCGTAATCTTAACGGGAGGACTTGCGATGAAGAAGAGCCGGTACACGGAAGAGCAGATCATCGGGATCTTGAAGCAGCACGAGGCCGGAGTGAAGACGGCGGACCTGTGCCGGGAGCATGGGATCAGCGCGGCGACTTTCTATGGTTGGAAGTCGAAGTACGGCGGGATGGAAGTGAGCGAGGCGCAGCGGCTCAAGGCGGTGGAGGACGAGAACCGCCGGTTGAAGCTGTTGGTGGCGGAGCTGAGTCTACATGGTGAAGCGCTGAAGGCAGTGATCCGAAAAAACGGCTGGAGCTTGCCGGTCTAAGAGGAGACGTGGCGTTCGTTTCAGCAGAGTTCCTGTTGAGCGAACGCACGGCCTGCAAGCTGCTGGGCGTGGAACGGTCGAGCTATCGGTATGAGCCTCGGCCAGACCGCAACATCGAACTGCGCGAGGCGCTGGTGAAGCTGGCGAGGCAGAAGCCGCGCTATGGCTATCGAAGGCTACATGCACTGCTGAGCCGTCGCGGTCACGAGGTAAATGTGAAGCGTGTCTACCGGCTGTATCTGGAGGAGAGGTTGTCGGTTCGGCGCAGGAAGCGCAAGCGTCTGGTGCGGGATCGTGCCCTGGCGCCGCGACTGATCCGGCCCAACCAGGAGTGGGCGATGGACTTCATCGTCGATGGTCTGGCGACGGGGAGGATGGTGCGCATTCTCAGCGTGGTGGATGCCTACACGCGAGAGTGTCTGGCGCTGGAGGCGGACACCTGCCTGGGCTCGGGGCGCGTGACGCGGGTGTTGGAGAGGCTGATCGGAGAGCGTGGCCGGCCGGAGAACTTGCGCTCGGATAACGGTCCGGAGTTTACCTCGCGGCGCATGCTGGGTTGGGCTGAAGACTGGAAGGTGGGACTGGTGCACATCCAGCCAGGCCGGCCGATGCAGAACGGCCACGTCGAGAGCTTCCATGGACGGCTGCGCGACGAGTGCCTCAACACAAGCTGGTTCCGCACGCTGAACGACGTAAGAAGCACCTTGGCAAGCTGGCAGCAGGAATATAACTGCGAGCGGCCGCACAGTTCGCTCGACTATAGGACGCCGGAGGAGTTCCGGCAAGCAGGCTATGCAAATGTGGAAAGCAAAGAACGCTTCCCACATTTACACAGCCACGACGGCGGCTGCGAGATAATCTCGCAGTCAAACCAAAACTGGGAAACTCCAGTTATCAATGGTTGAGAAATCGGGGGCAGGTCAGGCTTGCCGCGTCGGAAGACGCACTTCACGCGTCCAGACTGCCCGCAGCATGAGTTGCGTTCGGACACATCCGTCCCTGCGCATCCGCAAATGCAACATAAGGTGCTGTGTGTTTTTGGCTTAAAGGAGACCATGGCCCATGCCGAACTTCATTTGTTGCGTGGGCGCCTCCTCGGCGGCAAGCTCAATAAGGCAAAGACGGGGAGTTGAGCTTTCCCTTGCCGGCATGCATTGTGATGACGAGGAAGGCCTGATTCCCCGTTTTCTCTACAGCGGGGTTCTGCGCCACCGTGCTTGCGCCCGTGACCACTCCGGACCTGTTGCACTGCGCCATGCACCTCATTTTGCGGTTTGGACTGTTGGAAGAATAACGGAGTCAATCCAGCTTTCCGCTTCACCCTCCTCAATGTTTTTGAAGAGCCACCAGTGCTCAGTGTGTTCTGCTGTCTCTCCCGGCTGCAGATTCCGCAACGGTCCGAGGGTTTCGAGTTCGAGCGAGTGCGCGTCTGTATATATCTCAAAATTGCAGCCAAAATCCGGGTATCTCGCACCTGTCTCCACTCTGGTCTTCTTTACGAACAAATGGCCGTTTCGGAAGTAAGCGCCCCACCCGGATGGATTGAAGATCCCGAGCATCTGCTCCTTGAATTTGCTCGCGGAATCCCTTGCCTGGCGAAGCTGGATATACTTCGTGCCAATGCTCCACCGCGAATCCGCGAGGTCCGTATAGCACCAAAGGGCCAAGACACCTCCAGGCAACAGTCTTTCGGCCGAGATCGGTGCGCGCAGCGGAAGGGGGAGAATGGCCTTCCCCCCCCCAGCCATCACGGACAGTGCCCAAGGAGCCATCTTGGTGGCCTTCCCACTATGATTGCGGATGCGATGCTTGACAGTGACCCGCGATCCTGTTTCCGCCAATTTGATCTCAATTTCTTTTTGCAGATTCGTGCCAGGTGATTCAGATTCAGGAGGAGCTGCAAAGATAAAACTGTTTTCGTGCCTCTTGACTGAAACAGGAGAATTGTCGGGGTAGTACGTGCGCGCAACCTCGGGCGATACCCAGAGCCGGTGGCCACCATAAACTCTGAAGATCTGATCACCTCCGCGTCCTGAATGGTCGGGGATCTCGTGGAATTCGTTTTCTTCGCCGCGAAAACCGTAGAAGAGAATCCGTGGTCCGACTTCGGTGGAGACGACCAGTTGAACAAGGTCATTCGAGATTTTGAATACCGTTTTCCAATTCCGGTACTCAACCTCTTCGGCTCGTACTGTCATTATTTCAATACAATCTTGCATAGATTCGATCCGCAGCTTTGCGTAACACATGAGACATCACCGCAGCGAAATAGCAGCGCTATGAACTACAACCGCCCCGGCCTCGCCTTCTTCGTCGGGGATTTCCAGATTCACGAGTTCGCGCCTGAACCCCCGAGTGTTGTAAGCGCCCCACGCCAAACCGATCGCAACCCATGCGACTCCCAATTCCTTCGCATGCCAACTCAGGCTTAACCACAGTAAGGCGCAAATCAGGAATCCCAATACGGGAGACACGAGATTGAACCAGCGCCTCCGCGTTGCGCGCAGATAATATCGCACAAACGCCGAGCAGTTCACACCCATGAAGGCCAGGAGTGCGCCGAAATTCAGGAGTTCCACACCGCGCTCAAAGCTCAGCGCCATTGCCCCAATCAGCGCGACCGTGCCAACCAGCAACACGTTGTTCCGCGGAATCCGCCTCTTAGGCTCGATCGCGGCAAAGAATCCGCGAGGCAAAGCCGAACTTCGCCCCATCCCGTACAAGAGACGAGCGGCACCCAATTGCGCCCCCATCGCTGAACCGACCGTCGCCACCAAGAGCGTGATGTTGATCAGAGAAAAAAGCCAGCGTCCGCCAGCTTTTCCTGCTACAAACACAAACGCTGTGTCTACGTCGGGGAAGTTCTGTGCGCCAGGCCAAATGAGCTGCGCTGCGTAGACTTCGATCGATGCCAATACGCCTGTAAGCAAACACACGAAAACAGTGGCGAGCAGGATGTTGCGGCGTGGATTCCTGGCTTCCTCGGATAGCGTCGAGATACCGTCGAACCCGATATAGGTCAGCACGGCCAGCGAGGTTCCGCCCAAAATTGGCCGCATAGAAAAGGTCTTCGGATCGAAAAACGGCCGAGTAAAGAACGCGATCCCGTCGTGGGGTGCCGCATGCACGTAGCGGGTCGCAGCCCCTAGAAACAGAATTATAACCACGCACATGACCACAACAAGCCCAGAGTTGATTCGCGCCGAAGTTTTGATGCCTTGCAAGTTCAATACAGTGATGAGCGTGACAAATGTGATCACCCACACTGGATACGGGATTTCGGGGAAGAAGTTCATCGCAAACTTGCTGCACAGAATTGTGCAAATGAGCGGATTGAGCATGTAGTCCATAGCCATGCTCCACCCCGTCAAGTAGCCAAGCGCCGGGTGAATTTCGCGCCCCACATAGGTGAAAGCAGACCCGGCGCTGGGGTATGCCGAGGCCATTTTGCCGTAGCTCATGGCTGTAAACAGCATGGCAATCATGGCAAGCAGCACCGTGACGACAGCGTAACCATGAGAACGCACACTCATTACCCCGTAAACCGGCATCGGGGCGGTGGGTTGAATAACGATGAGCCCATAGAGAATCAGATCCCAGAGACCAAGCGCACGGCGAAGTTTTGGCGCGCCCGAGGCTCCTCCTGCAGATGTACCCATAGCCTGATATGTGCCTTTCAAATTCGCATCGGCTGTATTACAGATCTGCTTCTTTGTTGAGAGCAGTTTATGACGCCACCCATCGAACGTAAGGCATGCAACCTGGAAGCTCCGAACTACGCGACACCTGAGACATTCTCAAGAGATTTCAATTCACTTTCGTAGCACACAGATCGAAGTGATTCGGAAATTGACGCACCGTGCAATTCAGCGAAGGCAAACAGACTTTCCAGTGACGCGTCGGGATGGATCGTATGCGTCGAAGTCACACTGAAGCTCGCATTCAATACGCCGAGATCCAACGCCGTTCCCAGAACTCGGTTCGAAAACGAACCGCCCTGCTGATTAGGCTTGCTGAATGGGATGCCCGCCGCCAAACCACTTACAACTCCTGCCAAAAGTGCATCCCCAGCTCCCGCGGTTGACACTGTGTGAAGCATGGGTGCGGGACTGAACTGCGAACTTCCGCATTCGAACCCGTATGCTCCTCTTGGGCCCGCGCTGATGACCAGTCTCAATTGTGGATAAACGGCGGTAAACTCGGAACCCAAGTCCGCCAACAACCCGCCATCGAGAACATGACCTGGGTCATTTCCAAGTAGGGCTGAGGCTTCCTCTTGATTCACTGCCAAGAGATCCGTGAGGGAAACCAAGCCCAGCCTCTGCATCTCTTCAATATCTCCGAGCGCAAAGGAACACACGCGGTAATTTCCGCAATCAGTTGCCAACTCAAGGAAGTCCCGCCTCAATTCCAAAGGAACCTCTGGAACGCAAAGCGCCACGCCGCGTGTTCCAGCAGCTTTCATGTAAGGCACTACGGCTCTTAGGTCATCGACGGTCAGCGTCTGGGCGGCTGAGTTACTGCTGGTGATATTTCCGCCTGAACCATCTGGATAGACAAAGCAGACGCTGAAAAGTGTCTTTAGCGCCGGGTGGCTCCGCACAAACCGAATGTCCATTCCCACAGCTTTCATCTCGGTCAGAATCTGACTTCCGACTGCGTCGTTACCGACAACCCCGATCGGCCGCACCAGAAAGGAACCTGGCTCCCCGCCAGCGCCCATAAGCCGTGCAATGTAGTGTTCGACGATGTGAAGCTTGCAGTAGTCCCGTGCGTCAAGCAGCTTGCCCAACCTGCTTTCGTTACGGCTTAGTTCGTGTTCGCCGTCCAGCGAATACATGATGCCGGTGCCTATGCCGCCGATACCGACAACGCAGGTAAATCCGTCTTCCGCATTTGCGCGCAGGGTCAGCATAAATTCAGAACAGCTCCCAATCTGGATTTTCACTAATTGGATGGCGAGACGTTTCGAGAGTAGCCGCTATGATTGCGTCCGCGTGGGTTTGCAGCAATGTCAGCGGATACTCGGGCGTCGGCTCGCTGAATAGAGCCACGCGCAGCGCTGTTTGCTTCCACGCACCTGTGTCGCTATAAACGCGCACCTTTCTTGCCGAGAGGCACTCTCGTATTCCAAGCGTGATCGACATAGGAGGAACGAATTGATAAGCTGCACCGAACGTCCTGTGAGACAGCGCGATGATCGTATCAATATTGTTTTCCTGAATCCGAATCGTGGAGTCGGCGATCTGCTCCAGCGTCATAGGGTGAAAAGCATGCCGGCGGGCCTGGTTGTAAGCGATATGTCCATCCTGGCCCCAGCCGCCAATGGCAATGTCAATCGGCGCCTCGTCGATCGCGGAGCGCACCTGTTCCATCGTCGCCGGCAAAAGCCAATACCGTTGCCACTCCGGGACTGCGAGTTCCGGGCGAATGCCTCCGTAAAAGTTCCGCTCCATAAAAGTTCTGAAGTTGTAAGGATGGTTCTTCGGCAGCGGTTTGCCTTGCCAATCCAAGCACTCGTCCATATGAAAGACATACAAGCTGTTCAACGAGATGCCGTGCGCATTCACGAACGATCGAAATGGTTCGTACCAGCAGGTAGGCCCACATGGAAGAATGGCGCGTGTTGGCCGGCCTTGAATATTGTTCTCCTCGATGGCTTCGATCAACTCCCTGGCCATCAAGGCACCCAACTCGAGGGAATCAGCCACCTGCCGGTAAGGCACTCTCAACTCTCGATGTCCGGGTAGTTCGACCGCCGGAATCGCACACCAACGCCACAGTTCCCTGATATCAACGAAAGGCGATGATCGAAAATGCGAGAATTTTGTGTCCATGTTAGGCTCAAATCCCCTGAATACTTTAGTTCGCATCGGAGTGAAGGACTGCGGTGTTCAAGAGTGCTCCGGCAGGTCGCATTCTTCTTGAGCTTCCCCAACCTTCTCTGCGACTCATCGCCGCGACGTTCTCGTGTTTCCGCGCCGTGCCGTGAGTCGACTATTCGGGAGGCAATCGGTTGAACAACGTTGACAGGCTTCTTCTTACATGGTCAGAATCTGCTAGTCGGGTTTCTACTTGATTTGAGCGGACACCTCTGGAGTGTTGTATCCCTCAAGCTCGATCCAACGTGCATCGGACGAATTTGACACGGTTCCATGTATCAAAACAGTTTCACCCGGATACAACGTCACATAGTTGTCGTCGTACTCGACTGGGAGAATCTCGTTTCCATCCCGGGTTGCAGATATGGTTGCTCGTTCGAAGAATGCGATGTGCGTGGATGGGTTATGAAGTCGCATGACCACTAGCCTTTCGCTAGCGGCCGTAGTCTGCTCAGCGTCAACCTCGAGTTGCACCTGCGGCATTGAGTTCAATGCCGTCATGTCGGCCCAACTTACTTGTTTCAAATCCATTGAGTCATCATTGCTGCGGTCGCCCATGTCGTCATCTTTTTGTGACTGCCAGTACGTGTTGTCGACAAGAAGCTTTCCCAAGCCGTCAAACAACTGGCAGCGAACGAAAAACACCGGAGAGCTATGGGGATAGCGTGGTAGAGTCATCACCTGGGTAGCGTCGTTAAACGGAACCTGGATGCCGTAGGCAGTGCGGTCATCTGCAATTTTGCCATTCAGATCGTACACGCGCACCCGCACCCGCAGATCATGTACGTCAGCAGGGGTCTGATTGAAAACGATGATTTTGGCCTCGCTGTGGTCCCCGGTTGCATATGCATTGAACACTACCGACAGCGGGCGCAAGCCCTCTTTCGCGCCGTAGTACGCTCCCCCCGGCTTCAGATAATAGTCAATAAGATTGCCATAAAATGACGGCCATAGACTATTCAACATCCAATACAAAGTCATCTTATGGTTGGCCCAGTCCCCCGCAGCGAAATCTTCGAATTGCGCGCGGGTGTTTTCGTAATGAGCCAGTTGGGCCTTGCGCACGAACTCTTCTGCGTTTTTCGAAGGTCCGTACCGGCGGTCGACAGCCCGCTGGATGTTTATCAGCGTGTCAGTTCCGGCAACGCCAGCTCCAGCATGAAAGTACCAAGCATCGTTAATCGGCCAGAGTTCGTCAGCAGGAATAGACTTTGTGATGCTCTCCAAGGGTGGAATATGCTCGTTGTCACCCTCTTCAGCGGACGACCCTCGCGTTGGAGGATATTTCCCGCTGAACCAGTAAGCAGGTGCCCTCCAACTGTACGGGCCATCCATGATGATGCCGTCCCAAAGTCGCTCGCCTTTGGCATCCTTCGCGTAAGATGAGGCCGTATCGACGATCGCGTTTTGCCAGTTCAAATCCGAGAGCACCTTGTGGTATTGACCGCGAACAGGGTCCGGCGGCCGACCATCGCTTCCGTTAGCCCAGATAAATACCGATGGGTGAGAGCGGAGCATGAGAATCTGAGAACGAAGGCTCTCCGGCGCCACACGATGGTCTTCTTCGCTCCATTGGTCCCACTTCTCCCACTGGTTGCAGCACATCCAGCCGAACATCAGAGGAATACCCTGCTCGTCTGCGAGCTCGACGAAGTGCTCGCTGGCGATCTTCCCCTCCGAGCGCAGCATATTCAGCCCGAGGTCCTTCACATACCGCAGAATTTCTGCTTCACGATCGGGATCGTAGCGATACAGTACGTCCGGAGTGTAATCGGCCCCGCGCATCCTGAAGACCCGACCGTACACCTGGAGATAGAAGTTCCCACCCCTCCCCTGATCGGGGAACTGTTCGTCTTGATCGCGGTGTTCGGCTATG
>JBKQKT010000186.1:0-5887 GCA_052147365.1 Candidatus Korobacteraceae bacterium
CGTCGTAGGCGATGACAATGGCGGTATCCTTCCAGTACGGGTTGGCCTGGATGGCATTGATGGTGTTGACGATGAAGGTCTGTTCGTCAAGCGGGTCAGAGTAGCCGGGATGACCGTCGTACACCGCCTTCGCTTTGAGGTAGGTCACTGCGGGCAACTGGCCGGCAGCGAGAGCAGTGAAGAAGGCCGACAGATCGTATTGGTGGTTGGCCTGGTCCGTGGCGCCGATTGCCGCACTGGAGCTAGGGGGTAGGTGGTGGAGATTGGCCGTTTCGGGGTAGTACTGGAAGGGTTCGTGATGCGCGACGTAATCTGCGGTTGTACCTGCTAGACCTACACTGGCTGCGGCGCAAGTGGCGATTCCACCGCTGAAACTGGTGGCCCCGAAACCGCCCTGGAACCATCCCCACGTGAAGGCAGCGTTGTTCAGCAGATCGCCGATATTGGTGGTGCCAGCGGGGAAGCTGACGTAGGTTTTTCCGGCGGGATTGCAATCGTCGCCGGCAGGCCGGCCGTCGCCGAGAAGGGCACCTGAGGTGCCGCCGCCAGCGATCACGCCTACGGTAGAGCCGCCGCTGACATACTGCACATTGGCTGTGTTACCGCTGATCACGTTAATCGCGCCCGGCGATGAAGGACCGAACTGCGTGTCGTAGGAGTTGTCGCTCAGGGCGTAGTGCTGAGCGTAATTCCACAAGGCGGTTACAGTGTTGCCGTCGTAATAGCCCATGACCAAGCCGGTGCCGTGGCCGTAGTCGCAGGTGCTGCCGCCCGTGCCGGTGAACTGCGGAAACATATCCATCGCGCCCATGTCGAAAGCCTGTTGTTCGGGGGTGTAACTATGATTCTGGTCGCAGGTCACAGCCTGGCTTCGGTCGAGGCGAAACGGTTGCACCGAGTTGGGATTTTCTGTAAGCAACCCGCCGCTCAACAAGTTGTTCACGCGCGGCGTATTCGGGAGCGCGGTAAACGGGGGCTCACTCGGGGGATTTGTGGCGTTCGGATAGGTGGCGAAGTAGTGGTCAAACGAAATGTTCTCCCCAAAGATCACCACCAGGTGTTTGATGGGAGTGGTTGTGTGATAACTCTCTGCGGGATTCGGCTCATTGGCCGCCCACGCGTCAACGAAGGGGTTAATAGTCATGCATACGGCGCACAGAGCCGTCGCGATGCTGCGAAAATGCTTACCGATCATCGGTGATCCTCCTCGATTGTTGAGACTCAGCTTCGTGGTCAGGGATTGACGCACGCCCACGCTCACCTGCAAATGAACCCCAAGGACACAATGTTGGAAGAACTTACGCGGCGAGTCTTACGCAGAGATGACTGAAAAGTAAAATTCTTGTAAACACTTTATGGCGAGACATGGGTAGCTGTGGATTTCGCGGCCGATTGGGCCTTCGCCTCTGGAGCATCCACCCGGATGGTTCCCATCATTCCGCCATCCTGGTGTTCCAGCAGATGACAGTGATACGCGAAGGTCCCGACGATGTTGGGATCGCGGAAGTCCATACGCAGCTTGACGCTAGGGTAAACTGGACTGCGACCATCCCAGTACGCCACATTGATTGTGTCCCGGAGGTAGGGCTCGTCGACCGGCACGCCGTTCCATTCCAGCAACTGAAAATGTAATTGATGGATGTGGAAATCGTGTAACTCTTGCGATCGGTTCTCGATAATCCAATCTTCCACGTCGCCTTGCTTCGCGATGATGTCGGGATCCGGCGCGTTAGGATCGAACGGCGCTGGAGTTTTGCCCTCGACGGTAAGGAAAAACACGGTTGGGCTGTTCGGATTCTTCGGGTCTTGCGGCTTCTCAGAGAAGTAAAGCCTGCGTTCGCGTATGGGTGTAACTTGTTTCAGTGGCACTCTGCGCGGCGGAGTCAAGGTTGCGGGGGAGGATGGCAGGTGCGAACTCAGTTCCGGCGCGACGGCACTGCTCACGATAGTGGCCAAGGGGCGGGTAGGATCGTTCTCGCCTGCGGGACCGCTGTCGACAGTTCTGGTCACCAAACTGGCTCGCATGCCTTCTTTGGGACCCCTCACGATAAACTCCGCCCGGCCGGCGGGCGGAATCAAAGTGTGTCTCTTCATCACAGCTTGTTGATCCTGGTTCCCGTTCTCATTCACCGGGACCCCGTCCAGGGCGACCACCCCCACCAGTTGCGCCGTGTCATTAACCAGAACCTGCAAGTCCAAATAAGTGATTGCCGAGGCGTTCAATACTCTCCATAGTTGTTTTTCCAACGGCTTCATCGAGATGAGCGCCGGCGGATACTGGGGATAAGGAACCGGAACGAAATTGATGGAGAGATCCTTGGCCGGCTTTCCTGTGCCCGTCCCGTTGTTAAGAATGTCTCCCTCGGCATCTCGCAAGACTTGCGGCGCAGGCATGGAATCCGTTTGTACCGGCGCGGCATCGGGATTGACCAGCTCCTGGTCTCGAATGACCAGCACACGCTCCGGCAAGCCCGACACCTCGTGGTTGACGGTTTCGATCCCCTCGACAACCAGCGCGCCGGAAGCTCCGCCCAGCACTTGCGCCTTGCTGAAACCGTGAACGTGGGGATGGTACCAATACAGGCCCGCGGGCTGGTTCGCCGGAATCTGAAAACTGTATTCGAAGGGCGGAGAGTAGGGCTGCACCAGTGTTTTGAGGGTGTCGTCCTGGTGACAAACCGGTGGAATGACAAGTCCGTGGAAGTGCAGGTTGGTTGAAGCCGCCGTCATTTGGCCGCCCGCGCAATCGTGTGCAGCCAGGCTAGCGTGTCCCGTCATCTTGTGGGCTGGGGCATCAGACGAAGCGGGAAGCTCATTGCGAAGCACTAAAGTCAAGCGATCGCCGGGTCTGACTCGCAGTGTCGGCGACTGGTTGCCAGCCTTGTCGATGTAGCAGTATCGCGTCTGTCCCTGAGAATCCACGGAGCTGCGGAAAGCAAGCTCGACTCTCAGCTCGCCATTCTTACTGCGCAGGTCTTCCGGTTCAGGCACCGCGCTGCCTAAAGCTCCCCGGAAGCAAACGTCGTCCGATTTGGCCTGCGCCTGAGAACTGGCAGTAAGCAGAAAAACTGGTCCGATCAGGCAGAACGCAAACATTAATAATCTGGCAAGACAATCATAACGCATGATTCATTCCGCGGAATAAAACGCTGGGAAAAGCGACAGAGCTGCTGCGAAGACGAAGTCTAACAAGGTGGGGAATGACAAATGTAAATGGCAGGTGAATTTTGCACTAGGGGGAGATCGAGGAAATCCCCCTCCCAGAATAGCTCGACGCGGCGTTCCTCCTTCTACTGCTCGCGCTGCATGACCTCGTCTATTACAGCTTTACCGCCCTTATCCACGGAGACAACCTTGTGAATAGGCGCGTAGCCGGTAAGGGTAATGTCTACAACGTAATTACCGGGGTCAAGCATGACATCAACAGGCGAACCTTTGTCGAGCATGTGCTGGTTGACGGCTACCTGGGCGCCTTTGGGCTGGGTCTTCACGCTGACCGTCGCCATGCCCTGAGCTGCCTTGCCGCCAAACAACTTGCCCATTTTGCTGACGGTCTTGATGTCGTCGACATTGCCGAGAGAGCGCAGCGTCGGAGAGAGGCTGACCGTCTGGGCGAGAACGAATTGCGCGCTGGTGGTCTCGTCGATGTATCCCGACTTGCGTACGAGGACAACGTGCTGACCTTTATCGACTGAGACTTGGGCAGGCGTGAGCTTACCCGTATCTCTGCCGTCGATGTAAACATTGGCGCCGGGGGGCGTGCTGGTGACGGAAAGTGTCGCCATCAGCTGGCTGAGATGGCTCACAACAAACGACTTCCCTCCAGAAGGGACTTCGACGTTGCGAGTATCGGTGGAGTACCCTGCCTTGCTGACGGTAACCGTGTGCTGGCCGGGTTGGAGGCCGGAAAGAGTGAAAGGTGTAACCCATGAGGGGTCAGTTTTTCCATCGAGCTGGACTTGAGCTCCCTGCGGCGTGGAATCGATGGCCACCTGCCCGGGTACGATTACGGAAGTGGCGGGTGCGGCTGCCTTCCGCTTGCCATTTCTCCCCCTCGCGACTGCACCAGCGGCGTGAGCGGGGGCCGGTTCAGCTTCGGCCACCGGTTCAGAGGCCTGAGGCTCAGCCGGTACGGCGGGCTGCGCGGCTTGCGGCGGCACGCTCTGGGTGGGGGCGGCAGATTGGGTATCAACGGGCTGGCTGGCGGATGAAGCGCCAGCAGAGTGAGCCAAATCGTCGTCGCTATTCAAATGGTTGATGTGCAAAACGAGAACGATGGCGATGATAAGAATTACGACGGCCGCACCTGCGATGGAGTAAACCATCAGGCTGGGTGGAACGTTTTTGATTTCCTTGATTGCTTTTTCCGCAACTTCGCGAGGCTGAACCTTCGGCTTCTCCGGCTCGGAACTCGACCTGAAATTCGGTGCGACAGCTGCTGGCTGCTCGTAAGCTGGCGGTGGCGGAGGTGGTGCGATGTAGATTTCCTTCAGCGGGGGCAGTTCGGTCATCTCCGAGAAACTGACGCCGCCGCGGGATGGACCGCCTTCCGCCATCATGGGATCGACAGCAATTTTTGGGTGCTCGGGAACTTCGACCACGGGCTCATCGAGGACGGCGGAAGACATGGGCGCGGTTGGCAGCGAGTCTTCGATGGGCTCCTGCGAGTGCGGTGTGTGGTGCACACCGAATTCGGGTGTGGAGGATGCAGCTTCGGTGCTTCCCCAGCCCGCTGCCGCGGCCGCGGCCTTAGGAGCGGCTTCCTGCTTCGCAACCGCAGATGCTAAAGGTTTCGATACAACTGGAGACTGCGGAACCACAGGTTTCTTCGCTGCCGGCGCCGACGGCTCGGAGGCGAACTTGGTTTGAGCTGCCGCTTTCACAGGAGGCGCGACCGCTGGGGCCTTCGCCGGTGCTGCTGCAGCTTTTGCTGCTTGCGGTTTGGATTCCTTGCATTTCTCCAGATCGTCCAGCAGCTCTCTTCCGCTCTGATAGCGCTCGCCTGGATCCTTGGCAAGAGCTTTCATGATGAGATCGCTGAGCAGTGGGTGAAGCTTGGGGTTCACGTGCATCGGCGGCACCGGCATGCTTTCAAGGATGCTCTGGCGCAGAGATTCGGAATCCTCGCGATCAAAGGCTTTCCGGTCGGTCACCATTTCGTAGAACAGTGCTCCAAGGCTGAAGAGATTCGACCGCGCATCGATATCTTCGCCGCGAATCTGTTCCGGGGACATGTAATGAAGGATGGAAGGAACCTCCGGCATTTGCGCGGTGAACTTGCCGACGCTGGAGAGGCCGTATCCTAGAACTCTTACCGTGCCATCCCACCCGCACATAATCTTGGCGGGCTCGAGGCTATAGTGAAAAGCTTTGTGGGAGTGGGCGTGATCGAGGCCACTGCAAACCTGCCTGCCGATATCTAGCAGGTCCCATATGGAAAATCCTTCTTTGCGCGTCAGCATGGTCGCCACGCTGTTGCCCTGTATGTACTCCATGGCAGCGCAGAACTGACCTTCGATTTCTCCAGCGCCGTAAACGGGCGTGAGGTTCGAATGGCTCAAGACCTTGGTGGTTTCGGCCTCTTCGAGAAGGCATTTCTCCAGATCAGCGGCCCGTTCGCCGAAGGCCGATAACTGGATCGCCTTCAGCGCCACGGTTTGGCCGGTTTGCGGATCATTCGCCTTGTAGACTGCACCAGTAGCAGACTTTGACAGTTCACTCAGAATTTCGAAGTGGCCGATTTTTGTGGACATTTGCTCCATGCCTCATCCCAGAAAACAGCCGCGCAGTTTCCATTAAGAAGCTGCGTGGGCATCAGAACCCGGGGCAGGTTATGGCTAGGATAGCGCTCGCGAGAGAAGGCTTCGAGTTACCAAAGTACTGAAAA
>JBKQKT010000187.1:0-20794 GCA_052147365.1 Candidatus Korobacteraceae bacterium
GTTCGGCATCCCGATTGCCGCGATGTACACCTATTACCGCGTGCGCAAGCTGCGCACCGAAGAGCGTTTGGCGGCCATTGCGCGCGGCGTCAGCGTTCCCATGGAGCCGGAGCTTTCGCAGGCGGCGCGCACGCGGCGCTCGGGCATTCTGCTGGTGAGCGGCGCGATCGGCTACACGATTGCGTTCGCGCTTATCGCACGCGCCGAGCCTGATGCCTGGATCGCAGCCGCGTTCGGTGTGGTTCCGTTCGCCGTCGGGGTTGGATGCTTTTTGGATTCCGCCCTGGTTCGGCGCGATCTGCGCGCGTCGTAATTGCAGCTAAGCCGACGCCTGAACGTGGGCGGACTCGGCTTCGAGCATCGGCAATCGCGCTGCGCCGAAGAGACCGGCATCGCTGCCCAGCAGCGCAATGGTCACAACGGTGTGCTTCTTGCCGGACGCGACGTTGTCGGGCGCAGTAGTGGAGTAAATGAAGGAGCGGAACTTCAGTTCTTCAAACATCGCGGGTGCGAAAGCCTCCCACGCGCTGGACACTCCGCCGCCGATCACGTACATCGGGAGATTGAGCGCGTTCACCATGCCTGCGATGCCGATGCCCAGCGCGCGGCCAACTTGCTGGTAAATTTTTTTCGCAGACGCGTGACCCTGAAGCGCAAGCTGATAGATTCCGCGCGCACTGAACTCGACATCGCCGCGCGCTCCGTCGGCCAAATCAGGCGCGTTGCCGCTGTCAATCGCCTCGCGCGCCATGCGCACAATCGCGGTCGCGGACGCGTATTGCTCGAGGCATCCGCGACTGCCGCAGCCGCAAGCGTGTCCTTCCGGCTCCACGTTGAAATGTCCGAGCTCGCCGGCCATTCCGTTCATGCCATGCCAAAGTCGTCCGTTGGAGATCAATCCGCCGCCGACGCCGGTTCCGAGCGTGTACATCGCCATGTGATCGGTGTTGCGGCCCGCGCCCAGCCACTTCTCGCCCATCGCGGCGGCGTTGGCGTCATTCTCCAGAATCACGGTTGTTCCCAGTCTGCTCTCGATCTGCTCACGCACTGGGAAATTTATCCAGTCCGGGAGATTCGGCGAGCGCACGACTGTTCCGGTGTCCATGTCAATGAATCCAGGAACGCCGATACCGATGCCGGCCAGTTGCCCGGCATCGCGAAACCGGACGCGCGCCGACTCGATGGCTTTGCACATTTCGCCAATCACGAAATCGCGGCCGCGCTTAACTTCTGCCTCGGTAGTCAGTTTTGCCATGAGCTTGCCATCGCTATCCACCGCCGCGATGCGAAGGTTGGTTCCTCCGAGATCAACTCCGATCGAGTAAACGCGCATGAAGTTCTCCGGTTCCTGTCGGTTCGTTCACTTCTGACAATGCGGACAATAATGACTGCTGCGACCTGCGATGATAACCCGTTTGATGGCGGTTCCGCACACCAGGCACGGCTCGCCCTCGCGCCCGTAGACCCGATGCTGTAACTGAAAGAATCCTTCGCGCCCTTCGGCGTCAACGTAGTCGCTCACCGACGAGCCGCCCAGTTCGATGGCCTCATGCAGCACCTCCTGCACGGCAGCGTGCAGCTTGCGCAACTCGGCCCGCGTGAGCGATGCCGCCCGCCGGCGTGGACGAATCGCGGCGCGAAAGAGCGATTCGTCAGCATAAATGTTTCCCACTCCGCTCAGCAGCTTCTGGTTCAGCAGGGCGCTCTTGATGGGTGTTTTGCGATAGCGAAAAAGCATAAAGAATCGCTCGAGCTGCGAATCCAGAGGCTCGTCGCCGGGAGCGGCAAATCCGGCAGCGTCCTTTGATTCCATCCGCACGACCGCAAGCCGTCCAAATCGCCGCGGATCAACAAAACGCAGCTCGCGGCCCGATGCCAGCTTCAGCACTGCGTGGGTGTGCTTCACCGTTTCGCTCTCGGGCGACGTGATGAGCAGACGACCGGTCATGCCGAGATGAACGATCCATTGCCCGGGCGTTGACGAACGCCTGCGCCCGTTGCGGCTGGGACGTTCAAGGTCGAAAACGATGTGCTTGCCTACCCGTCGCACGCGCTCAATGCGCGAGCGCTCCAACATAGCCACGATTTGCTTCGCCGGCGACTTCAGCGGCTCGGGCTTTCCGCCGAGCCAGACCGACTCGACGACGTCGCCTGCGACACGCTGGTTGAGACCGCGGGCAATAGTTTCCACTTCCGGCAGTTCGGGCATTGAGAACAGTCTACGGCAAGGCTGCCCGAAGCGGGATGTTGCCATCGCCGAGGATCAGCTCTCGCCGATTGCTTGCCCAAACGCAAGTAAGTTCCCATCCGGCGCCAGCACCAGAAGCTCACGTTGGTGATAGGGCTGGTTGATTGGTCCATGGACATCACCTTGCGGCAGAGTGTCGAGCTTCGGCTTCAGCTCAACGTAGAGCTGGTCAACGTCACGAACGTCAATGTAGTAAGCGAAGCGGCGATTTCCCGGTGGCGCACCCTCGGGGCCTTTCTGTTCCAGGATGCGGAAGCCTGCCGTCTCGCGATGCACATAAGCATAGTCAGGGTAGCGAAGAAGCACTTCGAAACCCAATATATCGGTGAAGAAGTTCAATGCTCGATTAATGTCGTCGACAACCATAAATGGTGTTACTTGGATGAAGTTCGCCACGGCCGTCCTCCTCGCGGCAGCTTAGCACAGCTCATTCCGGCCGCTGTTTCGCATTGCGCCCGTTTGAGGACAACCTGTAGAATCTAGAGTTACACAGCCCGTCTGACGTTAATTTCCCCGAATTTTGATCTGGTTTCCTGATAAAGGGCGAGTTGTGTGCGAGTCTGAGCGGCCGAGCGGCCATACATGGAGCGGAAGTTGAAAACTGGTAAGACAGCGGTCATCGTCGGCGCGCAATGGGGCGATGAAGGCAAGGGCAAAATCGTTGACGTTCTCTCCGAGCGTTTCAAGGTAGTGGCCCGCTATTCGGGCGGCCACAACGCCGGACACACGGTCACAATTCACGGCAAGAAGTTTATCCTTCAGCTCATTCCATGTGGCGTCCTTCGCGAAGGTTGCCGCGGGGTAATCGGCAATGGCGTCGTTCTCGACCCGTTTGCGTTCATCAAGGAAGTGGACGCCCTACGCGCCAACGGCGTGAAGGTTGACGGTAATCTATTCGTCAGCAATCGCGCGCACGTTATTCTTCCCTACCATCGGATGATCGAGCTCGCCTCAGAAAACGCTCCCGGACGCGTGAAGATCGGCACTACCTCACGCGGCATCGGGCCTACCTACGAAGACAAGATGTCGCGCAGCGGTTTGCGCATCCAGGACCTGCTCGACAAGTCGTTACTGCGCAAGCATATCGAGAACGCCTGCCGCGAAAAAAACACCATCGCGCACGCGTTATTCAACAGCGAACCGCTGGACGCCGACAAGATGTACACCGACTACGCGGAAATTGCGAACCGTATCGCTCCGTTCGTTACCGATACGGCGCTGCTGCTCAACCGCGCGATTGCCAACGGCGAACCGGTGATGTTCGAGGGCGCACAGGGAACCATGCTTGACATTGACCATGGAACTTACCCGTTCGTGACTTCGTCGAGCGCCACTTCTGGCGGCGCAGTCACTGGAACCGGAGTGCCGCCGACCGCGATCAACATGGTGATCGGCGTGACTAAGGCATATTGCACGCGGGTTGGGAGCGGGCCGTTCCCCACCGAGCTTAAGGACGAGGTCGGCGAGGCGTTGCGCAAGAAGGGCAACGAGTTTGGCGCGGTCACGGGACGTCCGCGGCGTACCGGCTGGCTTGACTTGCCGCTACTTCGCTACTCCAACATGATCAACGGTACGAGCTGGCTGGTTGTGACCAAGCTCGACGTGCTGGACGAGCAGGCTGAGATCCCGGTTTGCGTGAGCTATAAGGTTGATGGCAAAGAGACACAGGAGGTTCCGGCGCAAGCATCAGGATACGAGAAGATCGAACCGATACACGAAAAGTTACCGGGATGGCAGACCAGCACGTTCGGGATCGACCGCTATGAGCACTTACCCGATAGAGCGAAGCGGTATCTGGAATTCGTCGAGAAGGAATCCGGAGCGAAGGTTGGCATCATTTCGACCGGGCCGGACCGCGAGCAGACGGTGTTCGTTTCGGAGTTCACCAAGATGCTCGATGCGGTCGGCGGGACAACCTAGTAACTGGGCGGACGGGAGGGGGGAACATGGTCGTATTGGCAGTGACTTGGATGGCGAAGCCTGGACACAAAGACGAGGTCGTGGAGATCTTCCGCAAGCTGCAGGCTGCCTCGCGGCAGGAGCCAGGCTGCCTCATGTACACGGTCCATCGCCACAAGAGTGATGCGCAACGCTTCTTCCTCTATGAGAAGTATCGCGATGACGCTGCTCTTGAGGCCCACCGCAATTCGCCGCATTTTCAGGAATACGTGGTCAAGCGACTGAAGGACATCGGCGAGCGCAGGGAAGGCGAACTATACTCGCCGCTGACGGACGAATAGCGAGCTACGCGTCAACTTGGGCCGGGGCAGCGCTTGGTTGCTTCGTCTCCTCGCGTAACATATCGAACAACGCCGCCAGCACCGACGCCACAACCGGCCCAAGGAACAATCCCAGGAACCCGAACGCTTCAACGCCCCCAAAGATGAAGAACAGCAACACCAGCGGATGCAACTCGACCCGTCCACCGACGACCCAAGGCCGGACAACGTTATCAATACTGCTGACCACCACCACGCAGTAAATCAGGAAAAACAATCCCTTCCCAAGGGATCCGGTTGCCAAAAGGTAAATTGTGACGGGCGCCCACACGAGAGCTGAGCCCACCACTGGGATGATGGAGGCGAAGCCGGTAGCCAGACCGAGTAACAAGGAAGACTGCATACCGATGATGCGCAGTGCGACGCCGACGAATACTCCTTGCGCAACGCCCACCGAGAGAATGCCATAGACATTGGCGATGATGGTGTCCGAGATGTTCTTGTAAAGCCGGGCAACCTGCTCAGGAGAGAGCGGAAGGAACACTCCCGCGCGATACGCCCCGCGTGCACCGTCGCGAAACAGGAAAAACACAACGACAAAAGTAATCAGGGCATCGATGATGAAGTGTGCGACGCCACTCAGAACGTTCGCACCGAAGCCAACCAGCCAGACGCTTAACTTTTGCGAGTTGGACCCGATCATCTCTCTGAAATCGTATTTGGAAAGATCGATCCAGTGGCCAACATAGCGGATGGGACGATCGGCCAGCGCCATTACCAGCGATGGGAAACCGCCCTCTTCGACACTTCTGCGGCTCAAGTAATGGGCTGCAGATAACGCTTCGTTTGCCGCCAGCACGGCAATAATGAAGCTGGGCACCGCGAAGAGGAGGATCAACAGCAGCGTGGACAGCAGAGCAGAGCTGGCCACCCGTCGTTTGTTCCATCGTAAGAGACGCTCGTGCAGAGGGTAAGAGACGACGGCAAGAATAATTGCGAAAGCGAACGGCTTAAGGAAGGAGCTTGTGATGACAAAGCTCAGCCCCAGCGCGATCAGCAATAACACGGAAAGAAAAATGATCGTCGTGCGCTTGCTGTACATAGAGAATCCCGCTCAAGTTGTAACACGAACCTTTCGAGCAGAACAGCAAGTCGCCGCGCGGAAGTCTCCCGACTCCTCGCGCCCCGAACCGACCTCGATACAATAAGTGGTCCCCCAAGTCACTAGAGAGCGACTCGATAGGCACTCATGCATCGCTGGTCCCAACTCTTCATTCCCACACTGCGCGAGGCGCCGGCCGACGCAGAGGCTGCCAGCCACAAGTTTCTTCTGCGCGCCGGATACATCCGCCAGCTTGCGGCCGGAGTCTATTCCTTCCTGTTCCTCGGTCAGCGCTCAATGCTCAAAATCTCCAACATCGTCCGCCAGGAGATGGACCGCATCGGCCAGGAGTTCCATCTTCCGGCACTGCATCCGCGTGAGCTATGGGAAGCGAGCGGTCGCTGGCAAGCAATGGGCGACAACATGTTCCGCCTGAAAGATCGCAGCGGACGCGACTTGTGCCTGAGTATGACGGCCGAAGAAGTCATGGCCGAGATTGCGCGCAAGGAACTGCGCAGCTACAAGCAGCTTCCCCAGATCTGGTATCAGATCCAGCAGAAGTTTCGCGATGAGCCGCGGGCCAAGTCCGGACTATTGCGGGTGCGGCAGTTCACCATGAAGGACTCGTACTCATTCGACCTCGACGCGGCTGGCCTCGACGTCAGCTACCAGAAGCACTACGAAACCTACTGCCGGATTTTCGAGCGTTGCGGCCTGAAGTACTTCGCCGTAGAGGCACACTCAGGAGCGATGGGCGGCTCGCAGTCGCACGAGTTCATGGTGAGCACAGACGCTGGCGAAGATTTGGTCGTGAGCTGCACTCAGTGCGGCTATGCGGCGAACCTCGAGAAAGCAACGTCGAAGCTCAATCCGGTCGTGGACCTTCCGGCTTCGGGAAACAGTGGTCCGGAACTCGTCCATACTCCGGGACAGAAGACCATCGAAGGCGTGGCGCACTTCCTGGATGTATCGCAGGCGCATACGATTAAGACGCTCGCCTACATCATGACCGATGGCGCCGACGCGGAAACCGGTGAGCCGCCAAATCGCGCGCTGGTCGTGCTGATCCGTGGCGACCACATGCTCAACGAAGCGAAGCTGTCGGCTGCGATCGGCGGCAAGGAATATCGCCCGATGCAAGAGGAGGAAATCCATAAGCTGTTTCATTCGCCGGCCGGATATCTTGGGCCCCTCCATGTCGAATGGGCGGAGGATGAGTCGGACAAGGTCCGGCCGTTACTGCTGGTCGAAGAAGCTCTGCGCGGCCGCAGAAATCTCATCGGCGGCGCGAATAAAGAGAATTACCACGTCAAGAATCTGACTCCGGGCGAGACGTTTCGTCCGACGGCGTGGGCCGATCTTCGCACTGTGGCGGAAGACGAGGGCTGCCCGCGCTGTGGGTCGGGTCTGAAGATCGGCAAGGCGGTCGAGATCGGCCACATCTTCAAGCTCGGCTACAAGTACGCGGAAGCGATGGGAGCGCGGGTGCTCGATGAGCACGGCAAGGAAGTCACGCCCATCATGGGCAGCTACGGGATCGGCATCGAACGCATCCTCACCGCGTGCGTCGAACAAAACCACGACGACGATGGCTTCTGGCTACCCGCGAGCATCGCGCCGTTTGATGCGGTCCTCTCGCCGCTCGCTGCCGGCGGCGAATTACTGGATTGCGCCATCGAGATTGGCTCGGCTCTGGAGCGCGCGGGATTCGAGGTCCTGCTTGATGACCGGGATGAACGTCCTGGCGTCAAGTTCAAGGACGCCGACCTCATCGGAGTGCCCTACCGCATCACGATCGCCAGCAAGAAACTGGCTGAGGGCAAGGTCGAGGTGCTGACGCGCGCCACAAAGCACAAGGCAGACATTGCGATCGGAACGGTCGTCGAGCACGTGCAAGGGTTGGCGCCAGGTTAGCCGGCAACGCCACCCTACGCCGAAGCGTGACACAGAAGCCGCTTGGCATCGCCGGCAAAGGCCAGGCGGAGCCGCATTCTCGAAGTAGTGCCGCGAGCAGGGAACCAAGCCTGCAATTGACGATGAACCATTTGCGATGATATTTTGCCCATACACTGGAAAGGAGGTCGATCCAAATATATGAAGATTGATGGTCCGTGTAGTTTCTCAAGTGAGGTGGCTGAGGCTTAGGGCTTCTGCTCTAATTTCCTCGCAAGACTACATAGCTGTGAAGTCTGCCGCTGGGGCCACATAGAGTGGACAGCCTCAGGCCAATCCCAACAGCTAACCGGAAGGACCCGCTGGCTCAGAGCGCCGCGGGTCTTTTCTATTGGTGCCCAGTTCCATCGTGAGGTGTCTATGAACGGTTCGGCTCGTTCTACGGTGGAGGTCCCTATTCTGGAAACCGAGCGGCTCAAGCTGCGCGGACATCGGCGTGCGGATTTTACCGATTGCGCCGCGATGTGGAGGGATGCGACTGTTACGCGTTACATTGGCGGCAAGCCCTTTTCGCGCGAGGAGGTTTGGGCCAGGTTGCTGCGCTACGTTGGACATTGGGCGTGGCTCGGTTTCGGCTACTGGGCCGTCGAAGAGAAAGCGACCAGCGAGCTTGTGGGCGAGCTGGGATTCGCCGATTTCAAGCGGGACATCAAGCCATCGCTGGAAGACACACCAGAACTGGGGTGGGTGCTGGCCTCGCGAGCGCACGGCAGAGGCTACGCGACGGAGGCCGTTCGTGCGGCGCTTACCTGGGCTGACGAACATTTTGGTAACGCGCGCACGGTTTGCATAATCCATCCAGAGAATCTTGCGTCTGTTCGTGTCGCGGAGAAATGTGGCTATCGAGAGTTCCAACGCACCACGTACAAGGGGCACGACATAATTCTGTTTGAGCGCTAGTTCCCACCCCAGGCCGCAGACGATGTCTGTAGTGGGCTCGATCTTCTCTGGCAGCCCGACTTCGAAAGCATGCGCTGCGCGCCGTCTCTTCACTGCGGCGGTGTGTTGTTGGACGGCAGGCCGTGCGGCCCGACAGGGGCTTCGCCGGGCTTTAACTTGCGGCAGCAGCCGTTCACCATGTCCCCTTCCGGCAGGTTTACCTGCGCGGAGTAGGGGAACGTCTCCTTGCGCACCGGATCGGTGCAGGAAGCCTTAGTGATGGTAGCCGACAGGCCGAACCCGTTTGTGGGAGCAAGGCCACCAGTCCGATGCCACGCCCAAACCTTGTCCTCGGGCACCCAGAAGAAGCCGCCCAGAAAATCCTGGTCAGGCTGGTTGATACCCAGATAGCGCGCGCCCCACGACACGAACTGGATGCTCCAATTTGGGCCGTTTCCAAAGCAAACCATGTCCGGAGGCTTCGGCGGCGGAGCCTGACTAGCAGGACTGGCCGGCGGCGGCGCTAGGGGGTTAGTGGTCGTCTGTTGACCTAAGGCCGAGACGAGGGCGGATAGAAAGAAGAGGATGGCAATAGCGCGTACAAACCGACGTGTCATCGAGATTCTCCGAAGACGCAATCGTCGCCGCAAACCGGACGCGGCGTCAACTGATAATTTGTTTCGCTCGAGTCATTCCTTTTCGTACCACTTGTTCAATGGTCTCTTTAAGTTCCAAAGCTCGAAGATCATTTTCAGTGACCCATCGCACTTCGCTAACGTCAGTTCCGGCTTTGGCATCGCCCGAGATCGGCAGGCACAAGTAGTCGATCAGCACGTAGTGATATTGTGTTCGGCCCTCGGTATCGGTGAAGATGCTGTCGAAGACATCCAACACCTCACCAGGTTCAACAACCAGCCCGGTCTCTTCCCACACCTCGCGCCGCACACCGTCGCGGAGCTTCTCGCCCAACTCCAACATTCCGCCCGGAACGGACCACTCGCCCTTGAGCGGCTCAGTGGCGCGGCGGACGAACAACGCGCGCCCACCACTCACGATCACCGCGCCGACTCCGATGATGGGATGATCGGGATAGGAGCGTTTCATTGCGCCGCGAAGAAGTCAGCCGGTTTGAATCCAACGAGCTTCCAGCCCTTGTCTCCCAACTTGAGTTGGAAGCTCATTTGCGTGGAGCGCTGGACGGCCATCCCGGTCTCGTAGGCCGGGGTAGCTGCCATATCAACCTCCGCGATGGCGGATCCGCGGTCTTTCTCCGATGTGACCTGCAACACCTTGTAGCGAAAGCGGACAGCGTCATGCTGGCTGAAAAAAGCCCTCATCTGGTCGCGAAGCCGGGCGTAGTCGGGCGTCTCCTCTGGGTCAAAGACTGCCAAAACCTTGGCCGAATCAAGTTGTTCGATGCCCTGCTGCAATGGCTCCAGCACATCCCGGATGACCTGCTCAGTCACGGTCAACGGCTGCGGCTCTGAAGTCTCCGGCGGCTCCTGCTCCGGGGCTGGGGCTTGCTTGTCCTGGGCGCTCAACTGTGGCACGCCGGCGCAGACTAACGCCAGGAGCAGCAGAGCCAAGGCAGCGCGCCCTAAAAGCTCTGCCATCAAATCAGTAGCCAGAACGCCTCGCATGGGGCCTCTCGTGCATAATACTGTTTTAACCCTGCTGTGTGCAGCAGGTTCGGCGACATGGCGACCAAGAATCCAAGGCCCGATCGGGAAACTTCTGATTCTTCGGGGACCGAGCCACAGGAGCAGGGCCGCGGCAGGGCATCGGGCTGGGGCGTTTCGGCGCAACTTTCTAACTCTAGAAGGGTTACAGGCGATGTGGGCAGTATCGCGCTAGATCGAGGCTTGCTGGTGGGTGGCGCCGCTCAAGCAGCAGCGGAGCCGCCGTTAAGGGGCGCATTGGCCGATCCTGGTTTACTCGAGATGCTCAGCGATGCTGAGGTCATGCTGCGCGTGGCCGCAGGCGACGACGGCGCTTTCGATTATCTGGTGGAGAAGTATCGGCGGTCCATGATCAGCTTCATGTACCGCATGACTCACAATCAGGCGGTAGCGGAAGAATTGGCGCAGGAGGTGTTCCTGCGGGTGTATCGTTCACGGCAAACGTACGCGGCGAGCGCGAAGTTCACGACGTGGCTGTATCGCATTGCCACCAACCTGGCAGTGAACCACGCGCGCGATACCAAGCACGAACGCCCGGAGAACATCGTCAGTATTGACGAACCGGACACCGAGACAGGCTTGACGGTGGATGTGCCGGATGGGAGCTTGAATGCTGAGCAGACCATCCTGCGGCGGGAAAGACTAGCGGCCATTCGCCGCCACGTGGAAGCGTTGCCGGAGCGCCAGCGCATGGCCGTGATAATGCATAAGTATCAGAACATGGATTACAAGCAGATTGCTGCGGTGTTGAAGTTGAGTGAGTCGGCGACCAAGTCATTGTTGTTCCGGGCGTACGAGACGTTACGTGAAACGTTGAAACAGTTTTTGTGAGCAGGAAGCATGGTGCAGTTATGAAGTGTGCGAACATTCGCGAACAGTTCATGGAAGTAGCGCTGAGCGGGCCAGAGACGGCTTCGCGGGAAGTCCAGGAGCATCTGCGGAATTGTGCCGCGTGTGCCGAAGAGCTGGTTTCGTTCCGGCAGACGATGGCGCTCCTCGATGAGTGGCGGGCACCGGAGCCTTCGCCCTATTTCAGCTCCCGTTTGCGGGCACGCGTGCGCGAGGAAGCCTCGGTGCAACCCGCTGGCTGGCTGGCATGGCTACGGCGGCCGATAGTGGCTGCGGCGGCGATGGTACTGGTCGGCATCGGAGTCAGCTTGCTGGAAATCGGCAATTTCAGGGACCGCAGCACCATGGCGTCGAATGACACCGTCGTTCGGACGAATGCGCCGGGGACGGCCGTCAGCGATTTACAATATCTGGACAAGAACGCTGACTTGTTTTCGGAGTTCGATGCTCTTGACGGACAGTCATCCACGGAGTGAGGAGAGGTTGTGCGCGCCTCCAAGTCCATTCTGGCTATCGCGGTGCTGATATTCAGTGCCCTTCCGGCGCTGGCGCTTTTTTCAGGATGGCAGAAATCGGGAGCTGCGAACCAACCTGCACGGAACGCCGCGCCTCCACCCAGATCGCAGAACTCCGCCAACGGTTACCAGTTCCAACCCAAGGGCCCTGGGCCTCATCGTGGCGATTGGCTGCGTAAGTATGGGAATCTGCCCCCAAGCCAGCAGGAACAGCAACTGAAACAAGACCCGGCCTTCCGCAACCTACCGCCTGACAGGCAGAATCAATTGCTCGATCGCCTGCGTAATTTCAACAATCAGCCTCCGGAGAAGAAGCAGCAGATCCTGAACCGGATGGAAACCTTTGAGCACTTGACGCCGGCGCAGCAGACCACTGCCCGCAACTTGTTCGAGCATTACCACAACCTGCCCGAGGACCAGAGAGCCAAGGTTTCACAAGCCTACCGGCGCTTGCGCGGTATGCCGCCGGAGGCCCGCAATCAGCTTATGAATTCTGACGAATTCCGCAACAACTACACCGAGGAGCAGCGGGACCTGCTGCGCGGAATGACCGATCTGAACCTCACGCCTAATCGCTGACCGCGACCAACCCGAACGCTCCTCGGAGAGCCAAGCACCACCCGCCAAAATCGTTTAACATCTATAGTTTCGGTTACTTTTATGATTGAGTTGGTTCGGGAAACATACACCTATCGGGAGCTAATCTGGGCGCTGGCGCTGAAGGAACTGAAGATCCGCTACAAGCGGTCTGTGTTGGGCTTCCTCTGGGCATTGCTGAACCCGGCGTTGCTCATGGTAGTGCTAACGCTGGTCTTTTCGACGGTCATGCGTTTTCCCATACCGCATTACGCCATTTTTCTGCTCAGTGTATTGCTCCCCTGGACGTTCTTCTCCCAATCGCTCTCCTATGCGGTCGAATCCATTGTGGGCAATGGCGATTTGATCAAGAAAATCAGGGTTGCCAAACTGGTTTTTCCAATGGCGGCCATCATTTCCAACCTCATCAATCTGGGACTGTCGCTTATCCCGCTGGCAATCCTCGTCTTGCTTATGCGGCATCCGTTCTACTGGACCTGGCTCTACCTGCCCGTCCCGCTGCTTGCGCTCACCATTTTCACTATGGGAATGTCTTTCTTCTTCGCTGTCGCGAACGTTTATTACCGGGACGTATCCCATATTTTGCAGATTGTGCTATCGGCCTGGTTCTATGTAACTCCCATCATCTACTCCCTGGACTTCATACCGCCTAAGCACCAGTGGATTTTCAAATTAAATCCGATCATCTACGTGATCAATGGCTTCCGCTTGTCCGTTTACTACGGCATGTTACCGAAAGCCCCGTCGATCATCGCATCCTTCGTGTGTGCCTTCATCAGCTTGTTTATCGGGTATGGCATCTTTCGCAAGTATCAGGACGCCTTCGTCTTCTATGTCTGAGCCAGGCATGTCCTCAGGTTCAATTCCAATCCGGTTGGAGAACGTTACCCAGCGCTTCCGGGTCATCCAGGAGCGCCCGGACACCTTGAGGGAGTTGTTTTCCAAGTTCTTCCGCCACCAATCTCACTATCACGATTTCGATGCGGTCAAGAACGTGTCGTTCGAGGTCCCGCAGGGACAGATGCTGGGCCTGATTGGACGTAACGGATCGGGCAAGAGCACCCTGCTGAAGATCGTTGCCGGCGTATATCGGCCGACCGCAGGAAAGGTTGAGGTCAGGGGCTCATTGGCTCCACTGATCGAGTTGGGTGCTGGGTTTCATCACGAACTGACGGGGCGGGAGAACATCCTGCTTAATGGTTTACTGATGGGCTATTCCAAACGAGAGATGCAGGAGCGGGAGCAGCGGATTGTTGACTTCGCCGAAATCGGCGATTTCATCGACGCGCCGGTCAAACAATATTCCTCCGGCATGTACATGCGGCTGGCGTTCTCGGTAGCCACCGAGATCGATCCCGAAATCCTGCTGATTGACGAGATCCTTTCGGTTGGTGATGCGCCCTTCCAGCAAAAGTGTTTTGACCGTATCCAGAGTTTCCGCCAGGCAGGCAAGACGATCCTATTCGTGACTCATTCCATGGGCCAGGTTGCGAAATACTGTGATCGGGCAATTCTCATCGACCACGGTTCGATTATGGCCGATGGGCATCCGGACGAGGTGATCCCGATTTACGAGAGTCCCACCGCCCCGGTGGCCGTCGCGCAATAGCCCCACCCTGTCCAATAAACCGCGCAGCGGACACCGGAGATGGGCGTGCTCGCGCGGCTGGAATCGCGGGGAAGGCTGAATTCTTAGTGACCGACTTAACAAAGCGGCCGCATACTTTAGAGCGGATGGGTGGGTCTCTTCGCGCCGCCACGTTATGGGTGCGACGTCAAGTAAGACGAACTCGCACGCTGACCAAAGCGTTCAGCGGTGGGGTTGAAGAGCAGCTCTTTGCCCGGCGCGCAATACTCAGTCGCCTTCCTCTCTCCGCCGACACCAAACACAGGTTGTGGCTATGGACGGTGAGCCGCACTTACGGGACCGCTAACCCCGTCAACGTGGCTGTCGGCCAGCAGTCCTGGGATGAGGCCGGCAAAACGCAGCTTCAACGACTGCTCAGCGGCGACCAGCGCATCGTGTTTCCCCGGGTCGAACAGCCCCTGTTGTCGCTCGTTCTGGTCCTGTACAACAAAGCCCATCTCTCTGCCCTCGGCCTCGTATCAATTGCCGTCAACGCCGACGTACCCTATGAAGTCGTGATTGTGGACAACGCTTCCAGCGATGAGACCAGCCGTCTCCTGGAGCGCGTGGACGGCGCCAAGATTATCAGCAACGAGACCAATGTGGGATTTGCGAAGGCGTGCATGCAGGCCGTGAAGATAGCGCAAGGGGAGTATCTTTGCTTCCTCAATAATGATCTTTTGTTGCAGCCCAATACCCTCAGCGCAGCCATGCTGAATCTTGAAGATACGAGCGTAGGCGTGGTCGGCGGCAAGATTCTTCTGGCCAATGGCGACCTACAGGAAGCCGGAAACATCATCTGGGTTGACGGCACCGCGGTGGGCTACGGGCGAGGCGATAATCCCAACCGGCCACAATATCAGTTTCGACGCCCCGTGGATTATTGTTCGGGCGTCTTCTTACTCACGCCCCGACGGCTGTTTCTCGAGCTGGGAGGTTTTAACCCGCTATTCTCCCCCGCGTACTACGAGGATACTGATTACTGCATGCGAGTGTGGAGAAAGAACCTGCGTGTAATCTACGAGCCGCGCGCCGTTATTCAGCACTACGAATCCGCTTCTTCCGGGGGTAACGAAGCCGCAAAAGGATTGATGGGGGTAAACCAGCAGAAATTCGTGAGCGGTTGGAAAGATGCGCTCACCAGACACCTGTCAAATTCCGTCAATAACGTGCAATCCGCGCGTATATCCGTGTATTCATCCGGATTGCGAATCCTCTACATCGAAGACCGAATTCCACACCGGCAGCTGGGGGCTGGATACCCCCGCAGCAACGATATTTTGAGTTACCTCGCCAAGCAAGGGCACCATGTAACCTGCTCCGCATTCTACTACCCGTTGTCGGAAGATGAATACTCCGACATTCCCCGAGACATCGAACTGTTCGATGGTTCGTTCGACCGCACGCGACTCTTCCGCGAATACGTGCCGAACAGCGATGTGATCTGGATCAGCCGCCCCCACAATATGGAGATTTTTCTGAAACAGTTGGCGGGTCGCCATGTGCAAAGGCCCCGCTTGATTTATGACGCGGAAGCGATTTTCGCGCAACGTGACCAGCTCCGCGCTCAGATTGAGGGCCGTGAAATCTCACCCGCTGAAGTCAGCCGGAGAATGGAACACGAGCTAAGCTTGGCCAGAGCGGCCGATGCTGTTGTCGTGGTGTCCGAAAGAGACCGGCAAGTCATGCTCGCCGGTGGGATGAAAGATGTACGCATCGTTAGCTACCGGCTGGATCCACAGCCGGCTTGCGAGGGTTTCGATGAGCGGCGCACGTTTCTTTTCGTTGGCGCCATGCATGGCGGAGAAAATCCCAACGCCGATGCCATGCGTTATTTCTGTAGCGCCATCTGGCCTCTTGTCCGGCGGGCCACCCAGACCGAGTTGGTTATTGCGGGATACGCAAGCGATAAAGCTCTCGGCGATTTGAAGGTGGACGGGGTGCGCGTTCTCGGATCGCAACAAGACCTGACCGAGCTTTATCGCCAAGCACGCGTTTTCGTGGTTCCCACGCGATATGCTGCAGGCATCCCTTACAAAGCGCACGAAGCCGCGGCCTTTGGCGTCCCGCTCGTTGTGTCATCGCTGATCGCCGAGCAACTTGCATGGAGAGATAGGGAAGAGTGCCTCGTCGCAAGCAATCCAACCGCATTTGCCGAAGCGTGTTGCCGTCTCTATAAGGACGCCCTGCTATGGAATAAGATTCGGTCAAATGCTCTGCTGAGAGTCGCCAGCGATCTCAGTGAAACAGTGTTCAGCAATGCGATTTCCTCACTGCTTGAGGAAGTAGCGGGCGTTCTCGTGCCTCCAGAGTCACGTGAGCTACGGTGATTTTTGGAGGTGCAATTACCGGGTGGAGCACGCCTTTCGGGCGTGCAGGAAAATTACTCGAGAAAGCCGGCTTTAGCCACTGCGGTAAAGCTCTTAAGCGACGTTACCTCAGTGGCTGAAGCCGTTTCTCTATCATCGTTTCTCATGCACGCCTGAAGGCGTGCTCCACCACCGGCGGAATACAGAAACTGCGCATGTACAATCGCCAGCAGAGCCGCGTGAAGACCGTTACCATCGCGATCCCCTCGCTGCATCGGCCTGACCTCACCACACGCTGCCTCGAATTCATTCAGCAACAGACGCTGCCGGCGGATGAGTGGGAAGTAGTCGTTATCGAAAACGAGGCGCGCCCGGGCATCCTCTCCGACCCCCTGCCGCCCAACACCCGGCGCATCGAACTGCCGACCAACGAAGGCACCACCGGCTCCATCAATCGCGCGGTTGCAGCGACCGAGTCGCGCTATGTTTTGCTGCTGAACAACGATATTGAGATGCAGTCCGAGTTCATCGAGAAGCTGGTGCGGGTACTCGATGCTGATCGGAAACTCGGCTTCGCCACCGGCAAACTGTTGCGCGCAACGCAAAGAGCCCATCTCGACGGCGCTGGAGACGCTATGCTGATGGCTGGGGCCGCGTATCGCCTGGGTCATCGCGATCAGGACGACGGCCAGTACGATCGGCCAATGGCAGTCCTTAGCGGCTGCGGTGCCGCGGTGCTTTACCGCCGCGAGGTCTTCGAACTCTGCGGCCTGCTGGATGAAGATTTCTTTGCCTATCTGGATGACCTCGATCTTGCGTTGCGTGCACAGTTACTCGGTTACGCAGGGACCTATCTGCCCGATGCGGTTGCCTACCACATTGGTAGCGCGACCCTTGGGGACGTGCTGCATCCGCGAATCGTCGAATACCTCACGCGGAACCAGATCTATCTCCTGGCCAAAGATTATCCGCGCTCGGTATTTTGGCGCTTGCTGCCCAGGATTGCCGTCTATCAGGGGCTTTGGCTGATGCATACCGCTCGCAAACAGGCTTTCGGCGCGTGGCTGCGTGGATGGTGGACCGGACTTCGGGGATGGGCGAGAATGAGGCGCAAGCATCGCGAGCTTATGGCCAGGCGCCGCATCACCGACGCCGAATTTATTGCGCGGCTGCGAGAATCAGAGCGGCAAATTTACGAGTGGCAACAATCGCAGTCCCCGGACGAACGCTCCGGTCTGTTGAGGCTCTACTTTCGACTCTTCGGGAGGCCGTAAAGGTGGTGTCTGTGGCAGTTCGGGAATTGGTATGGATAAGGTTCGGGTAGAGCGGGCCTTCAGGCCCGCGTCTGCCAGCACAAGGAAAACCGCTTCCGCAGCTGAGGTCTGTGACCTCAGCTGCGGAAGCTAAATAAGATTGCGCTCACGAACGCGGGCCTAAAGGCCCGCTCTACCCGAGCTTGCTGGATATACCAACTCTGGAATGGCGCTAGGGCCTTAGGTTTTAGAAAGTCCCACCTAAGTCCCTTGGATACAATATTTTACATCTAACTCCTTTGGATGCAGGATTTTGTGAGGAAGAATTTATCCCGCCTCTTTGTTTTCAAGATTTTACAGACGACATAGGGAGGGGGAGAAGGCGCAAAAGAGAATCGAAAATCGTGCTTTTGGCGCCCGAAAGGTATAAGCTGCGATGGTTACTGCAATGCTTACAATGGCGCATGCGACGGAACAAGTTTCGCTGCTCGATCAGTTCACAACTTCGGCGAAAAGCGCAGTCGCCACGGTTGAAGTCATCGACCGCTCTCCTGCCACTTTGCGCGATGCCATCCTTCGCGTAGCCGGCAATGCGAACCGGATTCTCTATGCTCCTCCAAATGACCTGCCGGTTGCGCTATTCAGCGATATCGCAAGCGATCCGCGGGTCGTGGCTGATCCCAATTCCGACGAACTGATCCACTCCGCTGCGGGAGTAACTGAGGCGTTCGCTGCCGTGGCGAGCACCGGTTCTGTCTGTATCAATACAAGCTACGAACGCACCGCCATGGTGAGCCTGCTGGCTCCGCTGCAGATCGCGGTGGTTGCAGCAGAGACGATTGTGCCCCAGCCGCGTGATCTGTTTCGCGCCGACGTGCTCGACGGCAAAGGCCTGGCGCGCGATTTCGTTTTCGTTACCGGTCCAAGCGCCACCGCCGACATGGGCCCTCTGGTGCGCGGCGTCCACGGACCGCACAAGCTGCATATCATCGTGTTGAGGTGAGCATGGCCACATCTGTCAATCCTGCCGACATCACTCCGCGCCAAGTGGCCAACAAGAGCGACAAGAAGAGACTGCTCGCGGCCATCCGCATGACGCTGGGCGTGCAGAGCGCCGCCGTTCGCCACAATACCCAGACCTTCAACAACAACCGTTACGCGGCCATCGCGCGCCTCCCCGATTACGACGAACTGAAGGACAAGGCACGCAAGATCAAAGAGAACGCGATTGCCAATCTTCCTGAACTCCTGCGGCAACTGGAAGCCAGCGTGGTTGCCAACGGAGGGCATTTCTATCTGGCGAAGACCGCGGCTGACGCTAACGCCTACATCCGCGACGTGCTGATGCGGCACGATGTCAAGCTGGTGGTGAAGGGCAAGAGTATTACCTCGGAAGAGACCAAGCTGAACCACGCGCTTGAGGCCGTAGGCATCAAGGTGGCCGAGAGCGACCTGGCGGAATTCATCCTGCAAGTAGCGGACGAACAGCCCTCGCACATCGTTGCTCCGGCGCTGCACTATTCGCGGGAACGCATCACCGCGCTGTTCAAGCGCAAGTTCGCCACCGACCTGCCACTCGACACCGGCGAGGAATTAACGAAGTTTGCGCGCGAGATTTTGCGCGAACAGTTCATTGCCGCGGACGCTGGTATCTCTGGCGCGAACCTCATCGCTGCCGACAGCGGCTCGCTGATGCTGGTGGAGAGTGAAGGCAACATTCGAATGACCTACACGCTGCCTCCGGTACACATCTCCATTGCCGGTATCGAGAAGGTCGTGCCCTCGCGCACCGACTTCGGCACTTTTATCGAACTGCTGCCGAGAAGCGGCACGGGCCAGCCGCTGACCTCGTACGTCAGCATCCTGCACCCTCCGCTGAAAGCGCCGGTTTTCGCTGCGCCCGGCAAGGAACCGGCCAAGGCGCGCGAGTTTCACATGGTGCTGATCGATAATGGCCGCAGCCGCATGCGCGAAGATCCTGTGTTGCATGAGGCGTTGTACTGCATTCGGTGCAGTGCATGCCTCAACTCCTGCGCTAATTTTGAAACCGTCGGCGGCCACGCTTTCGGCGGAGAGACGTATTCCGGCGGGATTGGCGGGTCGTGGGAAGCAGGAACGGGCACGCTGTTCAATGCGCGCTTCAGTGAGTTGTGCACTGCGTGCTCGCGCTGCGTGCCCAACTGTCCGGTGCGGATTGACATCCCGTGGCTCAACGAGAACCTGCGGCAGCGCATGAACCAGGCTCAAGGTTCTTCCACGGGGAAGTCCATGTTCGGCGAGATGACGGGCAGCGCGCCCGAGGATCGCGTCGCGCCGCTGCAGAAGCAGTTCTTCGGCAACTACAATAGCTTTGGAAAGTGGGGCTCACGGTTCGCTTCCGTGGCCAACGCCTCAATGCACGTTCCCGGTGCACGCAGCGTGATGGAGAGTGTCTTCGGCGTCGATCGCCGGCGCGAGCTTCCCACGTTTCCAAAGAAAACGTGGGAGCAGTTGTACCGCGAAGAGAAGAACGGGAAACCCGGCAGCGTTCAGCCTGGTGTCGTGATGCTGGCCGACGTGTTCACCAACTATGGCGCCCCCGAGCGCGGAATGGCCGCGATCCGAGTGTTGCGGGCGGTTGGTCTCGACGTCATGCTGAGTCCGGCGATGCCTGACGGTCGTGCTGCCATGTCGCAGGGCATGATTGAAACCGCCAGACGCGAGGCGCGCGCGATAGCTCCCATGCTGCGAGGCTATCTGGACAAGGGAAGAAAGATTGTCGTGCTCGAACCCAGCGTGTTGGCCATGTTGCGCCGCGACTTCCAGCACCTGCTCGACGGCGATGATACGCAGGCGCTACTAGCACAGAACAGCTTCGAACCGCTGGAGTATCTGTGGAAGATTGCCCAAGAGCAGAGGATTGATCTGGCGCAGCTATTTCCCGCCAGCCGCTGTCCGCACGGGACGCGATTGTTCTACCACTCGCATTGCCAGCAGCGAACGTGCAATTCCGCGACGCAAACTATCGATGTTCTCCGGGCCGCGGGCTTCGATGTCGTGACTTCGTCCGTCGAATGCTGCGGCATGGCTGGTAGCTTCGGCTACAAGCACGAGTATTACGAAATGAGCATGGCCGTCGGCGAGGACCTGTTCGCGCAAGTGCGGCGTGCCGACGAGGCCGATGGCGCGCGCACGCTGGTGGCGAGCGGAATTTCGTGTCATGAGCAACTTCTCGCAGGCATGGGACGCGAGGTGTTTCATCCTGTCGAATTGCTGGCGAGCACGTTGCGGTAGGCAAATTCGGACCCGCCGCATGTCCGTGGACAGACGCGACTCTTTCCCATTTTGGAGCGCAACTGGCGATGACGGTTGTGCCACTACTATCGTTACCGTGAGTTACCAATTTGTTACCGAAGAACTATTTACAAAAACCAAGAATCGCGGCACAATCATCTCGCAGTCAGGCAGTTCTGGGGGAGGGCTGCCTTCCGGGCGTTCTGCGTAATGCGGAGCGCCCTTGATTTTTTGCCGGCACTTTCCGTGATCTGCTGGCGTCGGCATAGACGCTTCCCGCCCGCAAAAACC
>JBKQKT010000188.1:0-8155 GCA_052147365.1 Candidatus Korobacteraceae bacterium
GCTGCGGAAGCATTTTTCTTAGTAGCTGGCGGACGCAGGCCTGGAGGCCTGCTCTACCCGGATACACCAAACCTCGGAACTGCTCTAGCCCTTGATTTCAAAGACCGCAAGGATGGAAGCACACCCATCGGCTGACCTTCGGTCTTCGAGACACGAAGCCTCTAACGATTGGGCGCGAGAACTGTGCCGTCCCTGAAGGGACTCGGTTTCTTTTCCTGCTTTACCCAGCACTCCGCCTTCGGCTGCGTGCTGGGCTATCCTGTTTCGCGCCTACGGCGCTGGTTTCCTCGGCTTCCTGCTCCACTACCAAAAACAAAGCTAGTTCTCACGTACACACTTAACGCCCAGTGTACGGGGTTCACCGTCAGGGTTGTCAGTGAAATCGGTCACAACGGATTGTGAGCGTTCCCAGCGCCTGCGTCACAACCATCCCTTGGCCCGGGCGATACGTGCCGCCTCGACGCGGTTGGCAGCGCCCAGCTTGCTGATCGCTTCGGAGAGATAATTCCGCACCGTACCCTCGGACAAGTTCAGTTCAGTGGCGATGTCGGAGCTGGCCATGCCCTCTCCGGCAAGGCGCAGCACCTGGCGCTCGCGCTCGGTCAACGGATCGGGCTCGTCGGTCCAAGCCTCAGCGGCAAGCTGGGGATCGATGACACGCAGCCCGCGATGCACGCGGCGTACGGCCTCGGCGAGCTGTTCCGCAGGCATGTCTTTGAGCAAATATCCCGATGCTCCAGCCTCGAGCGCGCGCCGTAGATACCCAGCACGGGCGAAGGTGGTGAGGATAATGACGCGGACCGGCACGCCGCGGCGTTTTAGCTCGGCCGCGACTTCCAGGCCGGTAAGCGTGGGCATTTCGATGTCGGTGATGAAAACATCGGGCCGCGCCTGCTGCACCGTGCGTAGGGCTTCGTCGCCGTTGCGCGCGCGGGCGATGACCTCGATGTCATCCTCCATTTCGAGCAGCGCTGCGAGGGCGCCCAAGACCATAGCCTGATCTTCGGCGATGACGACCCGGATTTTGTCGCGCTTGGCGGGCGGCACGCTCTCAGTTTCGCAGAGCGGAGGCGGCTGACGCGAGAGGCAAATGAATGACGAGGCGGGTTCCGGCCTCGCTCCGCCGCTGGAGTGAACCTCCGATGGCCTCCAGCCGTTCGCGCATGCCGCGCAGGCCGTTGCCCTCGGGAGCGTCCGCGCCACGGCCATTGTCGGCGATTTCCAGGGTACAGATTTCCTGATTCCGGCTGAGGCGGACGCTGCAGCGCTGCGCCTGGGCATGGCGCACAACGTTGGTCACCGCCTCGCGCAGCGCTAGCGCGAGCACGGTCTCCTGCGCCGGACTGAGCGGGATTTCCGAAGCGTCGCACTCCACCGTGACGCCGGCGGTTTCCAGGGTTCGACGGGCGCGAATGAGTTCGGCTGCGAAGCCTTGACCGCGGTATCCGCTGATGGTCTCACGCACGTCGGCCAGCGCGGCGCGGGAGGTCTGCTCCACGTCCTGCATCTCCTGCTTGGCGCGCTGGGGATCGCGGTCCACCAGCTTGCGCGCCAGCTCCGCCTTCAATGTGATAAGCGACAGCGTGTGCCCCAGCAGATCGTGCAGGTCGCGCGCAATGCGCTCGCGCTCGGCGACCTTGGCAAGATGCTCGATTTGGTCGTTCGCCACGCGCAGCTTCTCTCTCTCACAGTGTTTCAGGGCCCAGTAAAGATTAAAGAAGCCCACCAGGATAATGAGCAGCAGCATTGATCCCCAAAACGTGATGGGCAGACTGAGCCGATAAACGTACCAGCCAAGGACGGCTACATCCAAGGCGATCAGCGCCGAAGCTCGGCGAACGTTGGGATAGAACCCTCCGGCCGCAGCCGCATAAATCAGAAGCCCGACATTTCCCGCCTCGAACGGGATAAAGGCTGCGGCCATGGCCGTCATGGCGAGGATGCTTGCCAACTTGTACGGGTCACGTCGCGAGAACGCCTGTAGGTAGAACCAAATGAACAGCAGCCCGAGGAAGGTGTTGATCATCCAGCCCAGCGGACCGTAGTGCTTCCAGTAGGGATCTACAAAGAACCAGACCATGAAGGGAAGCCAGATGAGCGGTATCCAGCGATGTTCGTCATCGGTCGGGTAAAGCTTCCACCAGATTGCCTTGAGAATAGCCATTGCTTCCCCGGCTCCTGTCAACGCCTGCCCCTATTGTCGTTCCGACGGGCTGTGGGTACAACCGTATACCAAACCAAAGCTACAGCCGTGATTGTCATCCCCAGCAGCGTGGTGTGGCCAGTCAAAGTCAGAGCGAGAAAGACCACCATGACGATTGCCCAAAGAATCCATTGCATGCTCTGGCTTAACATTTTGTACCTCCTCGACGGCTGTCAGCTATCAGCCACAGCCAAATCCGAACCAAGCGTGGTAGTTATGCGATTAACTATCCACTAGCCACTATCCACTTACTTCATCCGTACGTCTTCCCCTCATCGCGCCGGTATCCCCAGGCGGCCAGGCCGAGGAAGAGGAAGGTGAACGCGATCAGCGCTTCGACATGTCCCCACGCGGGGGTGGGATTGTTGACCATCCCCACCGTGCTCAGCGCCAACTGGCTGAGGTGATACGGCGGCAGCAGCTTGGCAAACGTCTGCAGCCCATGGGGCAGCATAAAGAGGGGAATCCATAGCCCTGAGCAAAATGACATGGGCAGGTAAATCAGGTTCACAAGTCCGGGCGCCGAGTTCGGCTTGGCGAAGTAGCCGATGGCCATGCCCATGGCGCTGAATGGGATCGAACCGGCGACCAGAATGCCGACGAGTTTGGCGGCCGTTGCGAGCGGCAGGCGCACGCCGCCGAAGGTGAATCCGAGAGCGAGTAGCAGTAACATAATGACCGTGCTGAAGACTACCGCCGAAAACAGCTTGCCCAGGAAATATGCCGACACCGGCATGGGAGAGGCGCGCTTCACCTGCAGCCAGCCCTGGCCGCGCTCCATGGCCAGGCTCACGCCGAAGCCGAACAGTGCGACCGCGATCACGCCGAAGCAGCCCATGGTCGCCAGCATGTAGGTTGCGTTGTCGTTGCGGCCGGCGGAACTACCAGAGCCCAGCACGATGCCGAACAGCACATAAAACATCACCGGAAACGCCACGGTGGAGATCGCATACACCGGAATGCGGATGTTCTTCAGCAGCTCGTACTTCGCTTCCTTGAAGTAGAGTGCGATGGTGCGCGGGAGCGAGCGCCCCGACACAGGACTGATAGTGGGAAAAGTGGTGGTGGCCATGTTAGTTCGTTCCTTTCGTATCGGCGTTGCCGTTCTGTGTCAGCGCCAGGAACGCCTCTTCCAGGCCTGCGTTGGTCACTTCCAGGTCAGCGAGCCACGCGTCACGCTGCAACAGTTCGCGCACCACCGGCTCGGCGACGTTGACCTGCAACTCGAAGGCTTTGCGGTCGGCCTTCGCGCCGAGAACGCCCGGAATCTGCCGCACTTCTTCCAGCGACAGCCGGCTTGTACAGCGAATCTGTTTGCCCATCGCACGGGCTTTGATCTCACTGGGCGTACCTTCGGCGACGATCGCGCCCTTGTCAAGTACCAGAATGCGGTCGGCCAGCGCGTCGGCTTCATTCAGGTAATGCGTGGTGAGCAGCACCGTCTTGCCGCGCGCGATGAGTGTCCGGATCTGCGACCACATCAGGCGCCGCGCTTCCACGTCGAGGCCCACGGTCGGCTCATCAAGAAACAGCAGGTCAGGATTACCGCAGATGGCAATGCCGAATAGCACGCGCTGTTTCTGGCCCCCAGACAACTCGCCGAAGGGGCGGTTTTTGATGTCCTCGATGCCTGCGATCTGAAACGTTTCCCGCATCGGCAGCGGGTGGGGATAGTAGGACGAAAACAAATCAATGTGCTCGCGCACACGCAGCGTCTCCGGAACACGTCCAACCTGGAGCATCGCGCCGAGGCGAGGCTGAACATGCCCCTGGTGCGGATCATCGCCAAACACCGAGACGTTGCCCGAGTCGGGCCGCGCCAGCCCAAGCAACATTCGGACCAGCGTGGTCTTGCCGGCACCATTGGGGCCCAGCAGCGCCAGTAATTCGCCGGCGCGCACGTCCAGGTTGAAATTGCGCAGCGCCACGATCGGGCCGTAACTCTTGGTGAGGTTGCGCGTCGTTGCCACGGTAACCGGTCGTGGGGCTGGGGCCCTGAGCGGCATTTCGGCTAAAGCGGTTGACATCGTTCACTCCCGTGCTCTGGATTTTTTTCGAGCACGGAAGCCATCATCGGTCATGCAGAGGATGGGCAGTAGTGTGGATTGTCAGGCCGGGTGAGTGACAAATGTCATAACGTGAAGAGGCTGCCCATATCTACGAACGGGTTGCCGTGAGAATCTAGTACCCTTTGTTCATGAGAAAGCCCGTCCTCATCGTGATCGATCTGTTGAATGACTTTCTTGAGGGCTGGGAGCCGAAGCGAAAACAAGCGCTGATTCACTCGGTTAACGAACTAGTGGCTCTGGCGCGCAGCTTCGGCCACCCCGTGCTCTGGGTTCGACAGGAGTTTGAGCCCGATCTGCGGGACGCCTTTCTGGAAATGAGGGCTAAAGGAATCCGCAACACGATCAAGGGGACAGACGGGTGCCAAATTGCTTCGGAGCTGGCGGTCGCGCCATCGGACACCGTCATAGTCAAGAAGCGATACAGCGCCTTCTACGGCACGGATCTCGACGGGATACTTGCAGGTCTACGAGCCGATGCAGTCATCCTTGCGGGAATAAACACCCATGCTTGCATTCGTACAACCGCCATCGATGCCTACCAGCGAGATTGGACGGTCATTCTCGCTTCGGATTGCATTGACTCGTACGATCGGGAACATCACGAAATCTCTCTGCGGTACATGAAAGACAAATTCGCTATCGTTATGAGCAACAAGGACATCCGGTCAGCACTCCAACCTGAATGAATGCACGACTCTAGCTTCGCGTGATTCTCGTCACAATTCCACGTGACTGCAATCACGGCTCTTCTGCCCGTGAAAGAGCGACACTAGTTTGTAAGTGTGAGGGGTCCGCCCGAGCGAGATGCACCCTGCCTTTTGCAGACGCCGGGCGAGAGAAAGAGGTGAGCCGTGCTACTGGCATACCGCCTGGTCAGGCTGATTGAAACTCATTCCGACGGGCTGGCCCGCAGCCTCCATACCCGATACAAGAACTGCAGCAGGTGTTCGGCGTACGCCAACGTGCCCGAGAGCGAGCTGATCGAGAAAGTGTACGAGGTGTACCGCCATTTGGGCCAGTGGCTGCTGGGCAAGACCGAAGCCGATGTCGAGCAGCGCTACCTTGAGATCGGCGCGCAGCGGGCAGCGCAGGGCGTTCCCGTCAGCCAGGTGGTGTGGATGATCTGCCTGATACGGGAAAATTTATGGGACTACCTGCAGAAGCATGCCGAGCTGGAACGCCCGGCCGAGATCTTCGGCGAACTTGAGCTGCTGGAAATGCTCGACCAGTTCTTTCATCTGGCCATCTACTACGCGGCGCTGGGTCATGAGCGCGCCACTGCGGGCGTAACCGTGAAAGCTGAAACGGTGACAAGATAACGGGCCCCAGCCATGTCCTGGACCGACCAATACCGTAGCAAATTGATGACTGCGCGGGAAGCAGTTTCCTGCGTCGAATCGGGAATGCGCTTGTACATCCACCCGGGCTGTGCCGAGCCCGAGGCCCTGGTGGAAGCGCTCATGGTGCGCGCGCCCTTCGTCAAGAACGTCGAAGTCATGCATCTGCTCACCATGGGCACCTCGCCGTATTGCGTGCCCGAGATGGCAGAACACTTCCGCCACAACGCATTGTTTGTCGGCGGCAATGTACGCGAGGCGGTAAACGACGGCCGGGCCGACTACACGCCGATCTTTCTGGGCGAAGTCGAGGCGCTGTTTGAAAGCAGCGAAATGCCCGTTGACGTTGCCTTCATCCAGGTGTCGCCACCTGATTCCCACGGCTACTGCAGTTTCGGTGTAGGAGTGGATTGCACGCTTACGGCGGCGAAATGCGCCCGCCATGTGGTAGCACAGGTGAACGCGCAAATGCCGCGCACCTATGGCGACAGCTTCATTCATGTGAGCGACCTTGACGCCATTGTGGAAGTCTCGCGTCCGCTATGCGAATTGCAGAAGCAGCCCAGCAGCGAACTGTTTCGCGCAATCGGGACGCGCGTTGCTTCCCTGATCGAAGACGGAGCTTGCCTGCAATTGGGGATCGGCGGCATACCCGACGCCATCCTGCCCAACCTGATGGACCGCAAAGACCTGGGTGTACATACTGAAATGCTCTCCGACAGCGCCATTCCGCTGATCGAAGCGGGTGTGATCAACGGGCAGCGCAAGAACTTCAAGCCGCGCAAGCTCATTCTCAGCTTCGTGCTGGGCACGAGGACCTTATTCGATTTCCTTGACGAAAACCCGATCTTCGAGTTTCATCCCTCGGCCTACACCAACGACCCTTTCCGCATTGCGCAGAACGAGCGCATGGTGGCCATCAATTCCGCCATTGAGGTCGATCTCACAGGACAGGTTTGCGCCGAGTCGATTGGGCCAAATTTCTACAGCGGCTTTGGCGGGCAACTCGATTTCATACGGGGGGCGGCTCGCTCCAAGTGGGGCAAGCCGATCATAGCGCTGCCCGCGACGGCTAAACACGAAACCGTGTCCCGCATCGTGCCGCGTCTGGCGCATGGCGCAGGCGTGCTGACAACGCGCGGCGACGTGCACTACGTGGTCACCGAGTACGGCGTCGCCTACCTCCACGGACGTAACGTGCGGCAGCGGGCCGAAGCGCTTATCCAGATTGCCCATCCCAAGTTTCGCGACGAGTTGTACCAGTATTGCGAGCGCCAGCGCTGGATCCAGCGCAACGCTGATGCAGCAGAAGTGCGAGAGGTACAACGGTAAGGAGCATAAGAATGACATCGCAACCGCGAGGTAATGTAGTCATCAATCCAGAAGAATGCAAGGGCTGCGGCCTGTGCGTCGAGTCGTGCCCTCCCGAGTGCTTGTTCCTGGCGCCCGAGTTGAGCAAGTACGGCGTCCATCCCGCGCAATATACCAGCCAGGAATGCACGGGCTGCGGAGCATGTTTCTACTGCTGCCCTGAGCCCGGAGCCATTGTGGTGTATCGGCTCATTCCTCCAGCAAGAACGGTCAGCGCGGCTGTTTTCCATACGCAGGAGGTGGCCCATTAGGCAACTCTGTAAGGGAAATGTCGCCATTGTGAAGGGCGCGGTGCTTGCGGGCTGCCGGGCCTATTACGGATACCCGATCACCCCCGCTAGCGAGATTGCCGAATATGCCTCCCTCCTCCTGCCGGAAGTGGGAGGTACTTTTTTGCAGGCAGAAAGCGAAGTGTCAGCCATCAACATGGTGTACGGCGCGGCCTCGGCCGGGGTGCGAGTGATGACTGGATCGTCCGGGCCAGGCGTGAGCCTGATGCAGGAAGGCATCTCCTACATCGCGGGCGCCGAACTGCCATGCGTGATTGTTGACGTGGTGCGCGGCGGCCCCGGACTGGGCAATATTGCTCCCGAGCAGAGCGACTACTTTGCCATGGTGAAGGGCGGCGGGCATGGGTGCTATCGCAACATCGTCCTAGCGCCCTCGTCGGTGCAGGAGATGTTCGATCTCACCGTGCTGGCCTTTGAGCTGTCCGACCGCTATCGCAATCCGGCCGTCATCATGACCGACGGCTACGTCGGCCAGATGATGGAGCCTCTCGACATTGCGTTACGCAAGATCGAACCGCCGGTAAAGGATTGGGCGGTCGAGGGCACAGCGGAGACGAAGAAGAACCTGATTACATCGATCTTCCTGGAGCCCGACGTTCTGGAAGCCCACGTGCAGAAGCTCGAAGCCAAGTACCAACTTGCGCAGGAGCTTGAAACCCGGCGCGAGGAGTATCTGACCGAAGATGCTGACGTACTTCTTGTCGGGTTCGGCATTGTGTCACGCGTGTTGCGCACAGCGGTGGACCAGCTTCGAGCGCAAGGCCTGAAGGCTGGCCTGTTCCGTCCCATCACGCTGTGGCCGTTCCCCGCGCGCGAGTTGCGCGAAACGGCAAAGCATGGCCGGATTGGAATCGAATTCCGCCTGGGCTGCGAATTTGAACCCTC
>JBKQKT010000189.1:0-5118 GCA_052147365.1 Candidatus Korobacteraceae bacterium
AAAGCGTGGCATCGAGTATTTCAAGGGCATTATCGAGAGCGGGAAAGTTCTGCGTCTGAGCGAGCCTCAAATCCTGGGGCAATTCAACTTCTGGTATCACTTTGTAGTAACCGCTTACTCGAAACAGTGGGACTTCACTCTGTCGCGAGATGAATTAGCTGACATCCCTGGGACCAAGCAATACCAGCAATCGGCGCTCGCCTTTGCGGAGGAACTGAAAAAGAGATTTAAGAATGTCTCCCCGTCCTTGTTTCTCTGCGTTTCCGGGCGCCTGATTGAGATCGATATTGAATGGCCTCACCAGCCGTGGGCGGGACGGACGGCTTCCTACGTTACAGTCCGCGTCGTAGACAAACTGACAAACGAATTCGCCTATTGTTTCGTGGCTCAGACGCACCAACAGGACATGTTCGAGCTCAAAGAGGACCCCTTTCGCGAATATTCAGGAATTGCAAACAGCATCAGAAAGGCGGTGGACTCAAGGTCAATCACCTTCTATTCCTCTCCTGCAGATCATCCGAACGATTTGCAACGAGTTAACCTCACTCTTGGTCCTACTCAGCCGGCCGCGACCGATATAAGCGACTTTTTGAGGCAGAAGGTTCTTTTCATGGGCTTTAGGTCTGGCAGTAGAGACACAGAGGTTTGGCTTACAGACCCTTGGGATGCCGATTATTTGGGCGTTACCGTTCGGGCGTTTCAAATGGAGGCGGAATTTCTTGAGGCCGAAGAGTTGGTTCGGTTAAATGACGAGGACAGGAGCTTTGCATCTGCAGCAAAACGCCTGCTCCTGGAGGAGCGGGCACGCGTGGTGCCGGCAGCGAAGCCGCGACAGGCTATCGTGCAGTCTCCAAGCACAAACCTAGTCGAATTCGACGATCCCGACCGCCCCATCGCTTTTATGTCCTACTCATGGGAGACGAAAGAACACGAGGATTGGGTACTCGCACTGGCGACGCGTCTGACAGAAACGGGAGGCGTCAACGTAATCCTCGACAAGTGGCACCTGCGGATGGGCATGGACAAAACTCTGTTCATGGAAAAGGCTGTCGCGGAAAGCGACTTCGTATTGATAATTTGCACTCCGACCTACGCGCAAAAAGCCAATGAACGCCGCGGCGGAGTTGGCTACGAAGCAATGATTATTACCGGCGAGCTCGCCCAAGATATCCAGCAGACAAGATTTATCCCAGTGCTTCGCGAAGGGGAATGGGACAAAACGTCAATGCCGCGCTGGCTGAGCACCCGAACCGGTGCCGACCTACGGGGAACTCCATACGACGCGCGCCAATACGACATGCTCGTAAGAGAGTTTCACAGGGAATACCTGAAGCCGCCCGCCGCTGGTCCGAAGCCTGACTTCTCTTCCGTCGCGCCGGCCACGTCGTCAGCCTCACCTGCTCCGGCTGTCCAACCCAGACCGCTTCCGGCTCAAAATGCACGTCGACAGAATGCCATTGCCCACGCCTTCTATGAAACTACGGGACCAAATTCAACGTTTTTCAAGATGTACGTGAGACCCGTGGACCAGGCGAAGGATCTGTTCAGCCTTGAAACGTCAGACGGAGAAGTGTCGGAGGGTAGTCTTAGCGAGGTCGCCCAAGACTTCCTGTTGACTGACCTCAAGTACAGACAGGAAGGCTATAAACGTATGAATAAGGGCAATTCGTCCGGGCGCCGAGAGCTTGACCTTACCTGAACTTCTGTCCGGGTGCCCCAGGTCTCGCGGTGTTCGAGACCTGGGAATTCGAGCACGTCGACAGTATCTTCGCAAGTACACAGCCGCCTCCGGGCCATGGCCGTGCGCCAGCCCTCCCGTTCAGTCGGTACGTCGCCCGCTGCCCCGCTTGCTGGCATATGGCAGCACGAACAAGTACAGGCCGGTGAGCAGGAGCAAAGCAAGTATGGCCACTGCCGACAGGCCCAGCCTGTTGTTGTACTTCCCCTGTACCACAGTAACGCCGTTGATGATGACGGCCACCGTAAAGACAATGGAGAGCCAGCGGTGGGTCTGCCGAACCCATTTGTTCCAGTTCAATCGGGCCTCCTTCGTTTTGTTGACATCCTGGGGTTTTGAAAGGGCACGGCTTGAGCCGTGCCGTCGTGCCACTCTCAGAGCAAGGCTTTAGCCGCTGAGGGAGCTCGATTTCGTGGGCCACTCAAAAACGGATTCCCGCCGCGGCTAAAGCCGGGCGCAATTCTCCTCTTTTCGGCACGCCTAAAGGCGTGCCCTTTCAAGGCATGATGTCGACAGAGCCAGGCCCATCTGAAGGCTAATCTCTAAAATGCTCTAGCCGGCTGCTGACTACCGAATGCTGCCTTCAACGCCGAACTGCTTGACGTACTTGGCGTTCAGCCGCGGCCAGCTGCCGAACTTCGTCGCCTCGCTACCAACGATGCGTCCAATCGGCTCAGCCCCGAAAAGCCGCTTCCCACTTAACCAAAAGAAGGTTGAGTCGGCGCATCCGGCACTCGTATCCTCGCTACCTCTGATCGGTTAAAGTAGCATCAGCCCAACTCGGCGAGCAGAGGAGAGATTATGCAGAAGGCGTACCGTCGCACAGTCATCTTATCGATAATTGTCTTATCGATAATTGTCCCGATTCCGCTGCTGGCTCAAGCTCCCGACCTCAATCACATGCATGTCCGCGCACCAATTCGGATCTCCGATGCGACGCCGGACCCCGGCACCCCCAAGGGTATCCTGCCGGTTCAATTCAAAGCCGCTTACGGATTCAATCGCATCCCCAACCAGGGCAAGGGGCAGACGATCGCCATAATTGACGCTTATATCGATCCGTTCCTTCAGTCCGACGTAGCGTCCTATCTGAGCTATTTCCATTTGCAAAGCTGTAACTTCCACGTCGTGACCGTGGGCCATCCTTTGAATGGCCAGGGGTGGGACCTGGAAGAATCGTTGGATGCCGAACAGGTGTGTGCCCTGGCGCCGCAAGCCAACGTCCTCCTCTTCGCAGCCAACAGCGACAGTCTCGCCGACATGCTGACGGGCGTCCAGGTAGCGACCTCGGCGCCTTACAATGCCACCGTCGTCTCCATGAGCTGGGGGTATCACGAGTTCCAGGGCGAGCAGGCCCTCGACAGCTATTTCTGCAATATCTTTAATACTAATGGGGCAGTGACTTTTGTCGCCGCCAGTGGGGATCTCGGCCATCAGCAGGTACCGTACTACCCATCGGCTTCGCCTTGCGTGATCGCCGTCGGTGGTACCACCCTTACCCTGTCCACTGCGGTGCCGTTGGCCAATCCCCTGGCGCTAGATTACGGCAACGAGACTACCTGGAACGACAGCACCGGCGGAATCAGTCCGTACGAGAGCGGCCCGCCGTGGCAGGATGGTATCTTCCCAGGGTGCGGCAGCACCGGGATGCGTTGCATTCCCGACGTCTCCTCACACTCCAACCCCAACCCGGGCGTGCCCGTATATGACAGCTACGGGTACGGTGGCTGGGTGCAGGTGGGTGGAACCAGCATCGCCAGTCCAGACTGGGCCGCGTTCTTTACCCTCGTCAACGCGATGCGGGCCGCAGCGAATCCGCCCAAAGATACTTTGAGTCAAGCGGTACAAGATTTGTACGCGATCTATGAATCTTCCAGCTACCTGACGGATTTTCACGACATAACACAGGGCGACAATAACGGGAACTGTGGCGCAGCATGCCTTCCCGGCCCGGGCTACGACTTGGTTACTGGTATCGGAAGCTATCAGGCGAATGTCCTTGCACCGGCTTTGGTTGCCGCTCCGAATTGATTGCCCCTCAGTCGAATTCACGATGTAATGTTTGATGGCGGGTGGCCCAGGTCTCGCGGTGTTCGAGACCTGGGAGTACGATGCGTCCCCGCCAAGGAAGTTGTTACCTGTACCCTCGCGGCTGTGTACTTGCGAGCATACTGTCGACGTGCTCGAATTCCCAGGTCTCGGACACGGCGAGGCCTAGGCCACCCCGCCATGCGAAAGAGTCTTGTACTACATCGTTCAGGTTGTAGTACAATAGAGCCATGAAAGGCCATGTACAGGCACGCTTGGATCGTGAGTCGCAGGTGGCCTTGGAGAGGTTGGTGCGACGCCTTGGATGGAGCCCTTCCCGGGTGGTTCGGGAAGGTGTTCAATTGCTTGCCGCGTGTTACGGAACGCCTTCGAAAGCAAAGGTGGTCGGCCTCGGGCGGTTTGCTTCAGGCGTTTCAGATCTTGGCTCCAACAAGAAGCACCTGAAGGGCTTCGGGCGATGAAGCCCGTGCTTCTCGATACCGGGGTGATCGTTGCCTTGCTGGATCGCAGCGAGAAACATCATGCTCGATGCGCAGCTGTTCTCGCAGAACTGGAGCAGCCCCTCGTAACTTGCGAAGCGGTGATTGCCGAGAGCTGCTATCTGCTGCGGCAGATTTCCGAGGCGGCGGAGACCGTTCTGGAAAATGTGACGCGCGGAGTTTTCCAGATCCCTTTTCAACTTTCGCGTTCGGCCGCTCCTGTACGAAACATCATGCGGAAGTATCGGGACCAACCGGCGGACTTCGCTGATGCGTGTCTGATTCATCTTGCCGACGAATTGGATACCGGCGAAATTCTGACGCTTGACCGGGATTTCGAGTTGTACCGCTGGCGCAGGTCCCATCCCTTCCATCTGCTGGTCGAGACGAACTGACCCCGCACCGTTCCGTCTGGCACAATGGGCCTTATGCTGAAAGTGAAACGGCTCTCGCCTGATGCTGTCCTGCCCACCGTAGCGCATCCGGGAGAGGACATCGGATACGATCTCTATTCCTGCGAAGACCTCACCGTTGCCGCGCGCGGCGCTGCGGGCCTCCACACCGGTATCGCCATCGAATTCCTGCCCGCGGCGGGCGGTATCGTGAAGACGCGCTCGGGACTGGCCCGCAAGCGCCTGATGTGTAACGCCGGAGTGATTGACGCCGGTTACCGTGGCGAGGTCATCGTGCTCGTGGAGAACCTCGGTGACGAGCCGTACTGCATTCGCAAAGGCGACAAGATCGCGCAGTTGCTGGAGCATCCGTTTCTGGCCGGTGAGGTGGTCGAAAGCGAATTGAGTGAGGCGGCTCGCGGAGCCAAGGGGTTCGGTTCCACCGGACAATGACAGAGCC